>JAYVYR010000075.1:0-8193 GCA_043784065.1 Acidimicrobiaceae bacterium | reverse complement strand
AAGTGGTCGACCATGGCCCCGGGCACGTGGATGATGCGGGCTCCCGGCACGAGGGCGCGGAGCCGAATGCTGAATTCGGTCTCCTCGCAGCCGAGAGGGAGGGTGCCAACCCGGCCCACGTCAGTCTGGAATCCGCCCGCGGTGGTAAACGCTGACCGCCGGAACGACATGTTGGCGCCGATCGGGTTCCGGATCTCGGCTTCCTGCTCGGGTAGGCCCCGGTAGCTGCAGCCGACAACCCAATCGAACTCCCTGGGGAACCAGGCCGGACGGACGTCGGGCCACGCCGCCCGGGCCACGCCGCCCGTGCCGATGACAGCGGCGTCGCCATAGGGGGCCACCAGGGCGCCGAGCCAGTCGGGATCGGCGCAGGCGTCGTCGTCGAGAAATGCGACGACGTCTCCGGTGGCTACTTCCACCCCGGTATTGCGGGCGCCTGACAGGCCTTGCTCATACCGATTGGCCATCACGTTTGCGGTGGGGAACTCGGCCTGCGCCCGGGCGAGCAGCGCCGGATTGTGGTCGATGGCCAGGACGATCTGGGTTGGTGGGGGGCTCTGTGTCGCCGCTGATCCGACGGCTATCACCAGTTGGTCCCACCGGCGCTCGGTGTAGGCGCAGATCAGGACGGTGACCGTCGGCCCCTGAGCGCTCACATTGACGGGGGCGGCGCTCACGGGGTGATTGGCAGGGTCAGCTGGAAGGACTGGACGGACTGGCTCGTACTCGACGACCGGCCGAACACCCGGACCGTACCCGTCTCGGGGGCAGTGATGGTGAACGGGACCGACTGGGTGAAGGTTCCCCCTGGCACAGCGGAGTTGGTCGCCGAGGCGAGGAGCTTGCCGGACGGGTCGAGGAGTTGGATGTCGTAGGTGCCGGCTCCGGAGGTGAGCCCGGCGATGGTGAGCTTGCTTTTCAGGCTGCCCCCGACCGCCGGCTGCTCCAGCAACACGAGTGGGAGCGCCGCCGTCACCTGGCTGCGACCTACCGGATTGCTGAGGTCGACCCCAGCGAAGTTGATGATGCGCGTGCCCCCGATCTCGATGACGACCTGCGACACGGTCGGCGCGCTGGTGAGGGTGTAGACCACCTGGGCCAATCGGCCGGCCAGGGAGTCGCTCGGCCCGATGGTGACGAACTGGGGGCTGAGGTTGATCGTGGCGATTCCGTTCTTGATCTGGAGCCCCCGCACCGTGGTGCCGGTGGGGATGTCGGTTGTGAGGCCGGCCGCAGTCTCGGTGGGGTCGACCCCACCGATCAGGGCGACGATGGCCGAATAGTGGTAGTCGGCCGACGACGTGGCGCCACGGCTGGCCACACCCAGCTGGGTGCCGCGGAGGAAGTAGAGGGCGAATGTCCGCTGGGTGGGCGCTGTGGTGGTGGTCGTCGACGCCGGGACCGAGGTGCTGGTGCGGGGGAGTGTGGTCGTGGTGGCGGTGAGGGCCGTCGGGTTGCCGCTGCACGCGGCGCACGCCAGGGCCACCACCCCCATCGGGAGGGCGCGCCAGGCCCTGCGGCGCGGATGGATCGGAGCGGTGACGGTTCTCATGCTTCCAGGTGTCCCCTCGTCGAGGCGTCGGTCGGTGCGTGGTGACGGCGTGGTGCGGTGTCAGGCCCGGATGCGCCCGGTGCCCGACGCGTCGAACATGCAGGACTCATGCCGCTCGCAGATAGTAGAAGCGGACGAAGATCAACACGGTCAACAGCAGGCCGAGGACGGTGAACGCCCCGGTCAGCCATTTCCGGGCCACAACGAACCGGTCGGCCCCGGCGATAGCCGACAACAGCTCGTGGGCCGTGATGAGCAGGATCACGGCCACCACGGTGGCGATGGCCAGCGTTGCGTTGGTGGCCAGGGACCTCATGCCCGCACCTTCCGGAAGATGTCCCGAGCCACGGCCACGGCGTTCACCGTGGCGGCCACGATGAGCAGGGCACCGACACTTCCCACTGGGTGCCACCAGTGGATCTCGACGAAGACGAGGGCGTAGAAGCAGATGATCGACACCCCTGCGGCGATGGCCACGGTGAGGGCGAAGGCGGTGTCGCGGATGTCGGTCCAGCAGGTGGCCGCCCATCCCGTCCCGAGCACGAGCGCCGTCGTCGTGAGGCCCGAGCGGATCGGCGAGTGCACGTCGGCCAGGGTCAGTAGAGCGGAAAGGGCGCAGCCCACGGTGGCGACGACGCCGACGCTGATCCGGATGCGGGGTTCGAGGAGGCTCATGCCGGGACCCCGATCGGGAGGATCAGGCCGGCGGTCGGCCCGGGGGCGGGCGCCACTGGCACCATCGTCGTTGTGGTGGTCGTCGCCGGGGGCTGGGTGGTGCTGGTACTGGTGGTGGTCGACGGCTTGGTCGTGGTGGGCGGCGGCTTGGGCCGGGTGGTCGTAGTGGTGGGCGGCGGCTTGGGCCGGGTGGTCGGCGTGGGCTTGGGTCGGGTGGTCGGCGTAGGCCGGGGTCGGGGCGGCACCGGGACGACCGGCTTCGGGTGGGGGACCACCACCGGCTTCGGGTGCCGGGTCGGCGCGCTCTTCTGGATCCGAAGGACCATGGCCGTCGAGTTGCGGTAGACGACGTGGACGTACCCGGTCTTGACCAGCTGGGTCACGAAGGCGTCGAGCCACCCGGTCGGATCGCCCAGGTAGTCGCTGCCGTAGTTGGCCTGGCTCCGGGTGATGTAGACGTAGGTCGGCTTGCGGGTGACCGGGAGATGGTCGGCCAGCATCTTGCCGGTCATCGTCAGGAGGCCCCCGAATTCCAGGAGCTTGTAGGAGCCCGTCTTGGCGTAGTAGAGCGGCTCGTTGCGGTCGGCCACATACACGGCGGCCCCGTCGGGTACATGCACGTGGATCCAGGTGGCCCCGGCCAAGTCGCCGGGGGAGATGGCTTCGAAGTTCTCGTTGCCGAATCGGTTGAGCGGGAAGAGGACGAGGAGGACGACGAAGATCCCGGCGAGGGCCACCACCGACCCCCGGCGCAACGGGGCGTAGTCGATGAGGCTGGCCGTGAGGATGGCGGCGGGGGCCAGGCTGAACAGGAGGATCCGCAGGGCCACCTCGCCGCCGTAGCTGACCGCTCCGGCCACGAAGACGGGGGCGACGGCCACGATGACCATCGACCACATCGAGTGCCCCCGACGTCGGAGCGCCCACCATCCGGCCATCGCGGCCAGCCAGGTGACGGCGGCACCCAGGAGCCGGCCGCGCTCGACCAGCGTCCTCCCGAACGACGTGCCCTGCAGGCGCGCCCCAACCGTTGAGTTGAGGGTGGAGCCGATCTGGCCCGCCGAGCCGAGGACCTTGGACAGGTGGCCGCTCCAGTAGGCGTGGGCCTCCCAACTGAGCCACGCCCAGACCAGGATGGCCATGAAGACCCAGAGCATCCGGAGGCTGATCCGGCCGGAGACGGCCAGTCCGAAGAAGACCAGGCACAGCGCGGCGGGCGTGATCTGATGAGTTACCGCCGATGCCCCGAGTATGGCCACCAGCACCAGGTACATGGCCACCCGATAGCCGACGGTGGTAGCGGTCTCCGGTTGTTCGTTGTCCGTCGCACCGTAGGGGAGCTGCAGGGCGGTGGTGGCGAATCGCTTGGCACCGGTCCATGCCCACGTCTGGAGGAGGGCCGGCACCGGCCACAGTGGGGTGCCGGCCACAGCGAACACCCGGATGGCGATGGCCACCGCCGCCAGGAACAGGAAGACGTTGACGCCCTGGGGGGAGAAGTAGTCCTGGTCGATCCAGTTGCTGGCCAGGAAGATGGCCAGGGCCGCCCACCGGGCCCGGGGTGTCCGGAGGCAGGTGTTGGCGATCGACTTGAGGGGTACCAGAGTGGCCAGGTTGAGGACGAGGGGGCTCCAGCGGAGGAACCACAGGGTGGACACGCCCATCGCCCGGGCGACCATGCCGGCCGCCGCGAACATGGCCGGCCAGGACATCCGCACGTCGAGCCGGGGCAGCGCGGTGCCGGTGCGTCCGATGTAGTCGCTGAATCCGGCCACGATGTAGGCAGCCGAGAACCGGGGCACCGGTTCGGTGGCGGGCAGGGTGCCATGGAGGATCAGCGCCAGCGCACCGAAAAGCGGCACCATGACTATGGCGCGGGGCACCTCCCGCCGCAGCTCGAGGGCGATGGCGACGGACGTTAGGGCGGCACCGAGCCACCACAGCACGGAAAGCTGCGCCACCAGTCCGACGGCGTGCGCCTCATAGGGGTGGATGGAGCTGAGCGACGCCCACCACGAGGCGACTCCAGCGGCCGCCAAGAGAAGGGGAAGCGCGGAGATGCTGCGCTTGCGAGGTGCACCCGGATCCAGGTCCGGAATCGACCCCGCGGTCGGACCCGGCGGAGGGCGTTCGAGTCCGACATCTTCTATCGTTTCAGTGGTCAATCGTCCAGAATCTCTCGCCCGGTGAGTGAGCGCCATAGCGGCCCGTGGAAATGGTGAAGGATCCAGCCCCTGTGGCGAAGGGCGGAACCGCTATAGTACCTGGTAACGAGGCTTGAAGGCCATCTGGGCTCCCTCTTGCGTCCTCCCCCTTACCGCTGCACGTCGGGACGGGTCGGGGACTGCCCTGATCTCTGCGCCATGTCCCCGTCGGACGGATTCCCGAGGAAGGTCGAATGAACGAATTCGAGCAGCATGAGCAAGCAGCGGAGCCTCTCCGGACGATCGATGTCAAGTTCCCGGGCCGCCGGAATCGGCGGCTCGCCATGGGAGCGGTCACGGCCTTCGTCGTCGTCGTCCTGGTGCTGTGGGGCGTGCTCTTCGCCAGCATGAACGACAAGATCCGCCAGCTGGACAAGACCACCGCGGCGCAGAGCGTGCAGATCCACCAGCTGCAAGGCAAGTTGGCGAACGTGGACGCATCGCTCGGTGCGGCGGTCGCCTGTCTCCAGACCGTCGGATCGCTTGAGGGACTCTGTTCGAAGTTGGTGAAGTGACTTCCGCACGGTTGTCCGGACAGTCGTCAGGTGGAGGGTCGTCCACGTGCCCGGTCTGACGAATGTCGTTATGGGCACGGCGTCGGGCGCCGAGTTGTGCCCAAGCGGTCGAACTTGTCATGCTAGTTGCGCACGGACGGCGAAAGTGGGCGTGCTGCAATTGGTGCCCGGTGGAATTGAGCAGGAGGACCATTGATTTCGCGACCCCTCATCATTCTTGGAGCCCCCCGATCGGGCACAACCATGATCTTCCAGGCGCTATCGACCCATCCGGCGCTGTGGAGCCTTTACCGCGAGAGCCAGAACATCCTCAATCGACACTTCCCGACGGAGATGGTCCCCGGGCAGTCCGTCCTGGTCACCGGCGACGACGTGGATGACGCCACTGCGGCCGCCATCGACCAGGAGTTCTTCGACCAGGTCGGCAATGCCGAGACGTCGTTGACGTTGTTCGGACGCGGTGTCCCGATACCTCTCATTGCCCGGGTCCGGTTGAGCGCGTTGTTGAGCAAGCTGGGCAAGGATCAGAAGGTCCCGCCCATTCGGATGGTCGAGAAGACGCCGGACAATTGCTTCCGGATCCAGATGCTGCTGAAGGTGTTCCCGGACGCCCAATTCGTCTACGTGGTCCGGGACCCACGTGGCTCGATCGCTTCGGTCCACAAGGGGTGGACGGAAGAATCCCGCTTCCAGCGGTTCGATTTACCGCCCGATTTCACCATCAAGGATTACACCGGATCTTCCTGGTGCTTCGGTCTGCCGCCCGGTTGGGAGGGACTGAATGGATCTACGGTCATGGAGATCTGCGCGCACCAGTGGCGGCTCTACAACGAATACTGCGAGCGGGACCTGCCGAAAGACGACTCCCGGGTCCTGCAGGTTCGCTACGAGGAGATGGCTTCGGACCCCGGTCCCGTTCTGAGGCAGGTGGCGAAATTCGCCGATCTCGATCCCCAGCCCCTCGAGCGCTACGGCGAGAAGCTCCCCGTGGTCAACACCTGGAGCAAGCCCAGTTCCGACAAGTGGAAGCGGGTGGAGGAGGAGATCGGCGCCGTTCTTCCCCTGGTCGCCGCCGAGGCTGAGCGGCTCGGGTACACGACGTGACCATCTCGTGACGCCGCCGGCGCCCCGCACCAAGGTCCTCTTCATCGGCGGTGAGGGCCGCTCGGGTTCGACGGTGTTGGAGCGTCTGCTCGCCAATGAGCCCGGCACGTGTGCCATCGGCGAGGGGAAGTACCTGTTCGAGCGGGGCATCGGCAGTGGCGAGCTGTGCGGGTGCGGCTCGCCGGTACCCGAATGTGAATTCTGGTCAGAAGTGGGTCAGCGCCTTGTCGGTGGTTGGGACTCATCCGAGGGTCAGGACCTCGTGGCGTTCTTCACCCGCTTCAACTCCCCGAGGAAGCTACCGGCAACCGTTCTCGGCCGAGGTGCGGACGTGCGCCGGGCCCGGAAAGTGCTGGCCGAGCTGTACCCGATTATCGCCGAGGTGTCGGGTGCGCCGTTGGTCATCGACTCGTCCAAACACCCGGCGTGGGCCTACCTGCTGGCCGGGACGGACACCGTCGACCTACGCGTGGTGCACCTGGTCCGTCACCCCTCCGGCGTGGTCCAGTCGTGGAGCCGGGCCGTCGAGCGCCCCCAGGCGGAAGTGGGGACCGGTGACCGGCTGATGCCGGCCCACCGGCCCGCCGAGGTGGCTGTCCGTTGGGCCATCTTCAACCGGCTGTTCCACCGGCTGGCCCGTCGGTTCGTGCCCACCGTCCTGGTGCGCTACGAGGACTATGTGGAGGACCTCGAGGGCACCATGCGTGCATGCCTGGGGCTGTTCGGCCTGCCCTACGGCACGGCTCCAGAGGGGATGGGTACCGGTCACGGGATCGCGGGTAATCCGTCGCGCTTCGCCGACGGCGACCAGGCCATCAGGGTGGACAACCGGTGGATCACCGACATGAGCGCGGTCCGGCACATCTTGGTGTCGGCCCTGACGTGGCGCACCCGCGCGGCCTACGGCTACCGGTTCCGACGCACCCGGCCCGTGGCGCCGATCGTGCGCCACGCCCATGGTCAGATCGCTGCGGGGCCGATGGGTACGTTCGCTTCCGATGGGGAGCTTGCGCCGGATCCGTCCCCGGTCGGGGTGGTCGCAACCGCTGATCAGGCGTAGCGGGTGAACGGTCGCCCCACGGTTCCACGGTTCCACGGCCCCACGGCCTCTCCGCCCGACGTTCGATCCGTCGGGAAGCCGACTGCTCCTGCGTTCGGGGGTCGCTCTTCGAGGGCGCCGCGTTCGGGCTTCGGTACGTTGCCCGTCGGGGTCGCCTCGTGTCCGTGGACAGTCGGTGGGAGTGACGGCGGGTTGGCGGGCCGGATCCGGCCCGGCTCAGGCGGTCTTGAGCTCGGAGGTGGAGAGCACGGCCCACGACTTGCCGGAGCTACGAGGCACGGTGGCACTCTGCATCGATGCTTTCCGGGTGCCGCGCTTGCGCTCGATATAGATCGTGCGGAGTACACGGAGCCCGTCGGAGAAGGCATTCAGGTTGCTCGTACCGTGTAGTCGGTCGCGCTCGAAGCTGGGCACCTCGAACACCCTCAAGCCGGCCTTGGCGATTCTCACGTTGATGAGCGTTTCCACCTCGAAGCCGTCCCCCCAGAGCATCTCGTCCCCGGGGGCGCCCTCAGGGCTCTCCGCAACGAGGGCAATCGGCTCCAGACAGTCGCGCCGGAAGGCGTTGTATCCGTAACACAAGTCGGTGTAGCGGGTGCCGTAGAGGACGTTCACGATCTTGTTGAGCCAGAAGTTCCCCATCTGGCGCATCCGGCTGATATCACTGCTCCCGGCGCCCGGCATGAAGCGCGACCCCTTGGCGAAGTCCGCCCCTTGGCGGAGGGCGTCGATGAACCGGGGGATCTCGGCCGGGTCCGTGGAACCGTCGGCGTCGATCATCACGATGAAGTCCCCGGTGGTGGCGGCGAAACCGCAGGCCAGAGCGTTCCCCTTGCCCTTGCGGGTCTGACCGATGACCTTGATATCGGGATACCAGTGCCGGGCGACCTCGACGGTGTCGTCGGTTGAGTTCCCATCGACCAGGATCACCTCGTGGATTCCGGCCGGCAGCCCCTCGAGGACGTGGGGGAGATTGCGCGCTTCGTTCTTGGCCGGGATGACCACGCTGACGGTGGGTGCCGGGCGCACCGGATGCGGCGAACGGGCGTCAGACGGTGTCCGTCGGACCACGGCGAACTCGCG
>JAYVYR010000074.1:0-11821 GCA_043784065.1 Acidimicrobiaceae bacterium | reverse complement strand
CTGAGGATGTAGACGTGAACCTGGTTGACCTGACCGGCTTGCGCCGGATCGATGATGGTGTTGACCTGGACCCCGAGGGTGGAGAACGAATAGCTGAAGGGTTGACCGTCGACCTGACGGGCTGGCACGTCGTTCACCAACGCCCCGGTGACACCCACCACGGCCAAGGCGATCACCAGCTCCACCAGGACGGTGCGGCGCAGCCGACGCCGGGGGAACGTCTGCCCATCCGCCTCTGCGGGATCACCGACGCCCCGGCGCTGCACCAGATGCCGACTGAAGGCGCCGAAGGCGACGAGGGCGGCCACCAGGCACACTTTGATCACCAACGTCCGCCCATAGGTGGTGTGGAACAAGGCGTGCCAGCTTCCGACCTGTCGGATCGACTGGACCACCCCGGTGCCCACCACTCCGACGACGGCGCCGAATGCCACCGCCGACACCCGCAGGGTGAGGTCGAGCGGATCCGGCGGCCAGGCATCCGACGGTGCGTTCGACAAGAGGAAGGTGGCCAGGAGGATAAGTCCACCGATCCAAGCGGAGGCTGCGGACAGGTGCGCGACGTCTAGGGCAAGGCCAAGGACTGGGTCGGATCCGGTGGCGGCGTGACCGGCCAGTCCAGGCGTGGCCAGAAGGCCCAGGCCTACCAAGGCTCCTGCCGGTGTAAGCCAGCGCTCCAACTGTCCGGATCGGGAGTCCGGTTGCTTCGTGATCCACCGCAGGATGCCTGCCATGGCTACCAGGAATGCGAGCCGGATGACGGCGACCTCGCCGAATCGGGTGTGAAGGACAGCCGAGATCAATGACGGCCGGTAGGCATCGGCGAGGGGCAGAGCCGAGGCAACGACGCCCTGGACGATGACGCCCAGCAACGTGCAGACGAGCACGGCCCACCATGACCACCACAGGAGCCTGGCCACCCGACGGGTCCTTCCGCCCTCGCGCCACAGTGTTGACACCACGAGCGCCAGCCCCACGAGGACAAGGAGCCCAATGAAGGCAGCGGTCCGAACCAGCCAGTACGCGAAGCCGACGGCAGCGTCGCCCCCCTGGTTGGCAATGCTGGCAGCGATGGCGTCGGCCCGGGCAGCTCCCTTCGCCGACCCCACCGAGAACACGTAGGCACCGTGGACCGGGTGGGAGTCGGCCGAGACGACCCGCCAGGCCACGATGTAGGTGCCGTTGGGAAGGTTGCCCGATAGGGAGGTCGTGACGGCGTGGGTGTCGGCGTCCGGATGGTGGGCCGCTCCGCCGTCCACTCGGGCGCCTCCGGGCCCGATGACTCGCAACGACCCGAAATTGATCTCCACGGGTTCGCCGAAATGCAGCAGTACCCGGGTCGGGGGGACGAGGAGGACGGCGGACTGGCCCGGTTCGGAAGACTCAAGCTGTGCGTGGGCGCCCGCCACACCTGGCGTGGCGACCAGGAAGATCATCAGCAGACCGAACGCCAGGAGGAGACGCCACAGCCGGGTCATTCTCAGGAACCTACGACGCCGATGCTCCTTCAACCAGTCAAGCGTGCTGCGGCGCTGACGCTTTCAGACGACTAGCGACTCGGCTCTGCGGCTCCAGCGTCTGCCGTGACGTGGTCCAATGGGGCGACGGATACCGATGCAACTGCACCACCTCCTCTTGGGCGCCGTCATCGACCGGGGTGGGATTGCACCGGCCTTACCTTCCACGACCGCCACGATGCTCGCGATCACGTCTGCGAACAGGCATGCGAGGCAATGGTCCACCGGGCCTGAGTCAACCGAACACCGCCGTCCACCTCCTCCACGATGGATGGCCTTCCGGAATGATGTAGCAGAAGTCCGTTCAACAGGAGACGCACGATGCTCTGGATGACGCAGCGTCCTCTCCTCCGCTAGCAACTGGAGCCAGCTGGCTGGCACAGGTTGCCCCGCCCATTGCCAGCCCCCCGGGGTCGAGGAGGAGCGGATCACGCACCTCGCCGATAGGAGGAGGCTCCCGGACCTCCTAGATTGTTGGTGTCCGCTGATCCTGGAGGTCCTGTGCGCTCCCCGAAAGACTACTTCCGACCGCTCGCCCTCGGCGCGCCCGAGCCGCTACGTGAGATCCCGTTCCGGCCATCCCGGATGATCCATTTCTTCCCGGCCTCCAACCCGAAAATGGTGGCCAAGCTCCCCGATCTGGCCCCGAAGGTGGACGTACTCCTGGCCAACCTCGAAGACGGCGTGCCGGCCACCGAGAAGGAGGCCGCCCGCCAGGGACTGGTTGACGTGGGCCGCAGCGTCGACTTCGGCTCGACGCAGTTCTGGACGAGAGTCAACTCGCTGGACTCGCCATGGGGGCTCGACGACATCGTGACGGCCGTCACCGAGGTCGGCGACAAGCTGGACGTCCTGATGGTCCCCAAGGTCGAAGGCGCAGAGGACATCCACTACGTGGACCGACTGGTGGCCCAGCTCGAAGCCAAGGCCGGTCTGGACCGGCCCATCCTCCTGCATGCCATTTTGGAGACAGCCCGTGGCGTGGCAAACGTCGAGGAGATCTGCGGTGCGTCGCCACGCATGCAGGGCCTCTCCCTCGGTCCGGCCGACCTGGCGGCAAACCGGCGAATGAAGACGACCCGTGTGGGCGGCGGCCATCCCGACTACCTGGTGCGCCAGGACCCGGTGGACGGCGACATCCAAGGCCCACGGGCCGTCTTCCAACAGGACCTCTGGCACTACACCATCGCCCGGATGGTGGATGCCTGCCAGGCCAACGGCGTCTTCGCCTACTACGGACCCTTCGGCGACATCGCCGACGTGGTGGCCTGCGAAGACCAGTTCCGCAATGCCTACCTGCTCGGCTGCGTGGGTGCTTGGTCGTTGCACCCGACCCAGATCGACATCGCCCGCCGGGTCTTCTCTCCAGACACCACAGACGTAGCGCATGCCCGTCGCGTCATCGCGGCCATGGGCGACGGCACCGGTGCCGTGATGCTCGACGGGAAGATGGAGGACGACGCCTCGGTCAAGCAATGTCGAGTCATGATCGAGCTAGCCGACGAGCTAGCCGCCCGCGACCCCGAGCTCGCCGAACTCTACGCAGCAATCACCCTGGAGGATGGAGATGAGTGAGACGAACCTGCGCCCCCGACGGAGCGTGCTCTACATGCCCGCGGCCAACGAGCGGGCCCTCGAGAAGGCCAAGGCCATCTCGGCCGACACACTGATCTTCGACCTTGAGGATGCGGTGGCGCCGGACGCCAAGGTGGACGCAAGGGAGCGAGCGTGTGCCATGTTCGCCGGCGGGGGGTATGGCGGCCGGGAGATCACCATCCGGGCCAACGGCATCGGCACCCCCTGGCATGACGACGACCTAGTCGCCATCAGTGCGGCGGGGCCCGACGGGGTAGTGGTGCCCAAGGTCAATTCGGTCGCTGATGTCCGGGCCATCGAGTCGGCTCTCGAGCGTCATGGAGCGCCCGACCGCACGCGCATCTGGGCCATGCTCGAGACCCCGATTGCGATGCTGCATGCCGAGGAGATCTGCTCGTCGTCCGACCGACTCGCCGTTCTGGTCATGGGCACCAACGATCTGGCCAAGGAGCTACACGCCCAGCGTGTCCCGAGTCGCCTGCCTCTGCTCGGCGGCCTCCAACTCTGCTTGCTGGCCGCTCGGGCCGCTGACAAGGTGATCCTGGACGGGGTGTACAACGACATCAAAGATCAGGCTGGATTCCTGGCCGAGTGTCAGGTCGGCCGCCAGATGGGCATGGATGGCAAGACACTCATCCACCCCAGTCAAGTCGAGCCGTGCAACGGAGCATTCTCGCCCGATGCCGACGAGATCGAGTTGGCCGAGCGGATCATCGCCGCCTTCGAGGAGGCCGAAGCGGACGGGCGCGGTGTGGCCACCGTCGAAGGAAGGATGATCGAGAATCTGCACGTCGACGAGGCACGCCGGGTACTGGCGATCCGGGATGCCATCGCCGCATCTGGCGACTGAGTTCTGCGGGATGTAGTCGAGTGCCGCGGGCGACGAGCAGCGACCCGGTGGAGGAGCGCAAGCTCAGCGACCGGTGGCGATCCCGCCTGAGACTCCCCTTTGTTCGGTGCCGGAGCTTCCGAATGCCGACGTCTGGCGACGGATCTGGTCGGCGGCGGCTCCGCATGCATTCGGGTCATCCATGTGGGGCGCCGCTCAGATTAGGTGCTCGACGCCGATCGGTGTCAGGGCGGCAATCCGCCTTTGACAGAGGAGGAACTCGATAAGACATCGTATTTTGACCCTGGCAGGAGTGGCGGCCCTGGCTGTCGGCCTCGCCCTCGGCTCGGCTGGTGCAGCCGGCACCGACTCGTGGAACCACGGTGGTGGTGGTGGTGGTGGTGGTGGTGAGTCGCCCGCGGCCAACCTGAATTTTGTCCACGGCATCCCCGGGCTGAACGTGGACATCTAGGTCATCAAGACCTTCAACCTCTCCCAGTCCAAGTAGCTCCGCGGAGTCACCTTCGGCACGACAGCCGATCTCAGCACCGCATTTCCCGGCTTCGTCACTCCGGGCTTCTACATCATCGACATCGTCGGCCACGACGGAAACCCGTTCAAGCCCGTCCTGCTCACCTCGACCTATCTCAGCGCCGGTCAGAGCAAGAAGGCCGTGGCCTACATCAGCGCCTCCTCCGGAGGGACCGCAGGTAGCCCTCAGCTGACCGTGCTCCGCAATGATGTGTCGGCAACAGGCGGTAGGGCCCGTGTCACGGTTGCCCACGCGGCAGTCGCTCCGACGGTGGGTGTCTGTGCCAACGGCACCGTGCCTCTGGTCACGGCGTTCTCCAACGGGCAGCACGCGTCAGCTGTCTTCCCTGCCGGTGCCAACAGCATCACGGTGACGGCACCGAACATCTGCTCCACCGTGCTCGCCGGGCCGATCGGGTCGGTGTCTCTTGTGGCGAACACCACCACGTCGGCGTACGCCATCGGCACGTACTCCTCCACCTTCAAGGTCGTCCCACTCGTCATCCACAACAACCCGACCGAGTAGAGCAAGGTTGACCTCCCACGACTGGGCGGCGGCAGCCGAACAGCAGTGTCGGCGGCTGAACGAGGTGCACGGGGTCCTGGAGGCGTTCCGGGGCCCCGGGTCTTCTTCGGTCCGATGACCGATCCCCTCTGGATCCGACTGCATGCATTTCCCGATCAGGCGTCCATCTCAGCAGTCAAACGTCCATCAACTGAAGGAGTATCCATGAAATTCCGAAAGGCATCATTGGCCCTGTCCCTCGCCACCGCTGGCCTGCTCATCGCTGCGTGCAGTTCCAACTCGGCTTCGACCACCACGACCACCACCACGACCACCACCCCGACAGCTACCACCACGGCTTCCAAGACGATCGTCCAGATCGCGGCAGACAATCTGGACTTCACGACCCTGGTTGCCGCCGTAAAGGCTGCCGGTCTCGCGGGCACCTTGTCTGGCCCGGCCCATTCACGGTCTTCGCCCCGACAAACGCTGCGTTTGCCGCACTGCCGGCTGGCACGGTGACGACACTGCTCCAACCGCAGAACCGGGCGATGCCGGCCAAGATTCTCACCTACCACGTGGTTCCTGGTGCGCTGATGGCCTAAGACGTGACGCCGGGGATGGTCAAGACCGTCGAAGGGACCACCTTCACGGTGAACTCGACCAACGGCACGTTGACCATCACCGATGGCAAGGGCGATACCGCCAAGATCGGAAAGACCGACATCGTTGCTTCCAACGGCGTCATTCACGTGATCGACGCCGTGCTCCAGCCGGCCAGCTGAGGGCGCTCGAGGCAGCGCCGCCGAGTGAAGACCCACGTGGGCGAACCTCGGCGGTCGCTGCTCGAATCCTTGGAGCGACTCTCAGCCCCGTCTGTCAGGCTGGCGTGAAACACCTGCCTTAGCAACCGCCGGCGATCCCGAAGGCCACGTCCGATCCGAATTCAGATCCCACAGCTGGATCCCGGACGAGAAGTTCGCCTCCCTCTGGGTCGGGTTGGAGGTGCGAGGTTGGATACTGCCACGGCACATTCACAGTAGACCCGCACCTGCAGTACCTACTGCTTGGCCATCGCCATCGCCATCGCCATCGCCACCGACAGCCGGTCCCCCGGTCTCGTCAGGTGCGAAGAGTCGTCCGAATGCTGATCGAGTTGCGCCCAGTTCACCGTTCGGCCGAACCGGCTCGAATCGGGGGTGTGGTCGTCGCTCACCAACCTCCCAAAGTCCAGACCAACATCGAGGGTCTCGTCACAGGAGGACGGCGTCGGGACACTCGCCTTCTGGCGGGACGAACCGACATGGACACCGTCGACGATGGGTCCGGTCCGCCCGCGGCACGGGCTACGGGCTATGGGCTACGGGTCGATAGGACGCCACATTCCTGTTGTCGGATTCCACACCGCCCCGTCGGTGGCCGGCGATGCGTCGTGCTGAGTGCCGTCAGGGCTGGCCAGATCCCCGGCCACGACCATCTCGGAACCGGCCCACGTCCTGGCGGCTGTGCCCCGAGGCGTGAAGGGAGGTACCGGCAAACGGCCCCGAGGGTCGGAGGCCGGGTTGTAGGCCGCCACGTCGACGGCGCACGCGTGGTCGCAGCATCCGCCACCACCCAGCAGTAGATCGGATCCGGACCAGCGCCAGGCAGACCCCGGCCGGGCCAAGCAGCAACGGCGGTGCCAGGCACAGGCCAGCGGGCAGGGGCCACGCGCCGGGCAGGAACCGCAGACCATTGCCGTGACCTTGACTTTCGGCCCTACGCCACCGTCAGCCGAGGCCCCACAATGGGGACTGTGGAGCAGCGGAACCGGTGGGCAGCGAAATGGGCCGCGTCACCGTTGGGGAGTGTCGTGCCTCTCGGTCTCGCTTTCGCCGGACTCGTGGTCGGCGGACTGCTTCACTGGGCAGGTCTGGGAGCGGCCGGGAACCTGACCTGGATTGTGGTGGCCGGGGGCGGGGTCGCGCTCTCCTTCTATTCGACGCTCGAGAGCCTGGTCGCCGGCCGGCTTGGTGTCGACATCATCGCCCTGCTGGCGCTGGTCGGTGCGATGGCGGTAGGCGAGTACCTAGCCGCCGCGGTTATCAGCGTGATGCTGGCCAGCGGGCGGGCACTCGAGGGCTGGGCGGCCGGCCAGGCGCGGCGCGAGCTCCGGTCCCTCCTCGAGCGAGCACCCAAGACCGCCCACCGCTACGAAGACGCCGGCCTGACCATCATCGACCTCGAGCAGGTGGCCCCCGGCGACCTGCTCCTCGTTGCCAACGGTGAGGTGGTGCCGGTTGACGGTTCGCTGGTGTCGGCCACCGCAGTCCTCGATGAGTCCGCCCTCACTGGCGAATCGCTGACGGTCGAGCGGGTCGTCGGCGACCGGGTCCGAAGCGGCGTCGTCAATGCCGGCGCGCCGACAGACATTCGGGCCACGACCACTGCGGCCGACAGCACCTACGCCGGAATCATTCGCCTGGTAGCGGTTGCCGAACGGTCCCAGGCACCCGTGGTCCGAATTGCGGACCGGTACGCGCTCGCATTCCTCGGCGTGACGCTGGTCATCGCGGGATTCGCCTGGGCGGTGGGCGGCGCGGAGCGTGCGGTGGCCGTGCTCGTGGTGGCCACGCCATGCCCGCTCATCCTGGCTGCCCCTGTCGCCATGGTCGCCGGGTTGTCTCGCGCCGCCAAGCGGGGCGTAGTCGTCAAGGGGGGCGCTGTACTTGAGCGCTTGGCCACCTGCACGACACTGCTGATCGACAAGACGGGCACCATGACTGTCGGACATCCGGCGCTCGTCGAGGTGGTCTGTGCCGGACCCGTTTCTTCCGAACGGATTCTCGGACTCGCCGCCTCACTCGATCAGGTGTCTCCCCACGTCCTCGCCAGTGCGGTGGTCCGCGCCGCCCTCGAGCGGGCGTGCGTGCTCGATCTGCCCGCCGATGTCGAGGAGATCGCTGGCCAAGGGATCCGTGGGACCGTCGCCGGGCAGCGCGTGTCGGTTGGTAAGGCATCCTGGTGCGGCGTCACCGGTTCCCCGGCTTGGGCAAGGTCGGCCCGTCGCAAGGCCAACCTGGACGGCGCCCTCACTGTCTTCGTCGGTATTGACGACGTCCCCGTTGGTGCCCTCGTATTCGATGACCCACTGAGGCCGGACGCCGCCCGCACGTTGCGCTCGCTTCGGCAGAACGGCGTGAACCGGATCGTCATGGTCACTGGGGACCGGTCGGAGGTGGCAGAGACCGTCGGAGCGGTGATCGGCGTCGACGAGGTGCTGGCCGAACGCTCCCCGGCCGAGAAGCTCGACGTGGTGGGACGCGAAACCCGACAAGCGCCCACCATGATGGTCGGGGACGGCATCAACGACGCACCGGCACTGGCCCTGGCCGACGTCGGCGTGGCTCTTGGCGCCCGGGGAGCGACCGCGGCGTCGGAAGCAGCCGACGTGGTGCTGACCGTCGACCGCCTGGATCGATTGGGCGAGGCGGCGGCCCTCGCCCGGCGCACCCGACGGATCGCGATCCAGTCGATGGTCGTAGGGATGGGACTGTCGTTGACGGCCATGGGCTTCGCTGCCGCAGGTCTGTTGCCTGCGGTGTGGGGCGCGATCCTCCAGGAGATGATCGACGTAGCCGTGATCCTCAATGCCCTGAGGGCACTTCGTTCCGGGCCGGCAGAGGCCCGGCTCGGCATGGAGGACTCGCAGCTCACGCGGCAGTTCCAGGAAGAGCACCTGGCCATCCGGGGCGACATCGACCGCCTGCATGACGTTGCCGACAGACTCGACCGATTAGATCGTGACTTGGGGCTGGCCGAGGTCAAGGCTGTCCACCGGATTCTGGTCGACGAGGTCCAACCCCACGAGGACGCCGAGGAGCAGGTGCTCTATCCGGCCCTTGGTCGCTATTTCGGGGGCAGCGATCCGATGGCCACCATGAGCCGGGCCCACGTCGAGATCACGCACCAGATCCGCCGCCTAGGTCAGCTCCTCGACGACATCGATCCGGCTGGCATGGACGATGTAGACGTCACTGAGGTTCGCAGCTTGCTCTACGGGCTCCACGCAATTCTCAAGCTCCACACAGCCCAAGAGGACGAGAACTACCTCTCCCTCGCCGACGAATCGAACACTGTCCGGACCAAGGAGCAAGCGAGCAGATCCTTGGTCCGAGGCCAGCAGGAAGGCGGCTTGGGCGCATGAATCGGCCCGGGTTTCGTGGAGGCTTTTCTGTTTGGACTTCTCATGCCACATCGGGCTGAGAGTTTTGACGGCAGGCGGCCTCGACCTCGGCTGAAGTTCTGTCGCCGGGTTCGGAGTGGAGACGCTCCTCGTTGAACCACGAAACCCGTGCGCAGGTGGCGATCTCGAGGTCGTCGAGCCCCTCTCTCCAGTCGCAACGAGTGGACCTTGAGGGACACAATAGGAACCGGTCGCCCTCTGTGCACGGCCGACAGTTCAGCCTCCGATGACGACGAATCTTGTCGATCTCAACGGTCACGTCGGCGGCAAGGCACTACCGGTCATAGACCTCGCGGCGATGTCCAAAAGCCACAACCACGATCAGGAGCACGTCGTCGGCAATGGTGTAGATGATGCGGTAGTCGCCTACGCGCACCCGATAGCCAGGACAACCTCGCAGAGGTCGGGATGCCGGCGGCCTCGGGTCATCGGCAAGGAGCCCGATTGCGCCTTGGATACGGGGACGAACTGCCGGGTCGAGTTTCCGCAGTGCCCGAGCCGCGGCGGGACGCAGCTCAATGCGGTGAGGAGTCACGTCCAGCCGAGATCGGACTTCACCTCATCCCAAGGGATATTGGGACCTTCCTCCGCCATCGCTGCGTCGAAGGCCTGGGCGTCTTCGGCATCCTCGAGCGCCGCGATCAACTCCGCATACCGTTTGGGGCTGATCAGCACCGCTGCAGGCCGGCCGTAGCGCTCGAGGAACACCGCTTCGGTGTGGGCCGTCTCCACCGCTTCGGAGAGTCGTTCCCGAGCTTCGCTGACCGCCATCTTTGCCATGCCAACGATTGTACAAAATATCTATTGACTTGTACAGGTCGCCGGCCACGATCGTGCAGGCGGTTCGCGCACCGTTCCGATCGATGGTGCGTTGGTGCTGGTCACAGACTTGGGTGGGCCTTGGGGGACACAAGAAGAACCGGAGTCAATCTGTCTCCGGTCCGACAATCAGGATCGGGTGACGCGCCAAGTTCAGCCATCGGAGCCAGCCGACATTCGGTGAGACCGTCCCCGACGCTCGCCAAGAGGTCAAGGTCGTGTGCCTCGTAGTCCTTCACGAACTGGTCGAGCGCGGTCTCAGCGTGCTCACGGTCTTCGGCGTCGCGGACCTCCTTCAGCGCCGAACGAGCGGCGGGCTGGGCCGACTTGGGCAGGGCGTTCATGACATTCGCCAACTTGTGCACCTAATGGAGACATCTCCATCAGACCCATTTCATGAGGAACCTCCTGTCCCGAGTGCACAAGGCCCAGTCCCAGATGGTCGCCGCCCTGGTGCGGACGATCTTCGCCCAAGCGGACAAAGACACCGTTGCAGCCCAGCTCGACGAGGTGGCCTCACGGTTGGAGTACCAGTTCCCCGACGTTGCCGCCATGTTGCTCGACACCCGAGAGGACGTCTGCGCCTTCGCCTCGTTCCCTCGAGCCCACTGGACCAAGATCTGGTCGACCAACTCGATCGAGCGCCTCAACGCCGAGATCAAGCGCCGCACCAGAGTCGTCGGGATCTTCCCCAACGACTCTGGTGCATTGCGCACTCATCACCGCCGTCTGCGTCGAGATCCACGAGGAATGGCTGGTCGCCGAGAAGCGCTACATGTCCGAGGGTTCCATGTCGCTTTTGACCGCCAAGCACAGCGTCCCGGAACTGGAGGTGACCTTGGCGACTACGCAATGACAAGATGACCGCAGCGTTGCGGTTGCTCAGTCACCAAGTGACACCACTCGGCGGGACGTGATCAAGCGTGATCCGCTCCCGCTGCTCCGGGGTGTCCCTTCCGCTTCAATGGTCACATTCAAGGGGCTGCCGTACGTGCTCACTTATCCGGGTCATCCGGCTGAGCAAGGACTTTGTCCTCTGTTTGCGCAGGTTCATCAAGGCCACGGTGGAGATGTAGCCGGGCCACTAGAGGTCCGGCACCCGTCACGAGGATGAAGGAGGCGATTCAACGTGGTTGGAAAGACAGATCAGATGAAGGGCAAGGCGAAGGAAGCCGTCGGCGACCTGACCGGGAGCAAGGACCTGAAGTCAGAGGGAAAAGCGGACCGCCAGGCCGGTGAGGTCAAAGAGAAGGTTGGCAAGGTCGAGGAGAAGGTCGATGAGGGCATCGACAGGGTGAAGGGCGTCCTCCACAAGTAGTAGAGGTTCGTCGTTCGTCCAGCGGCTTCCGCGGACTGATCAAGAGGGTTGGTCAACCGGGGACCGGCGGAGACACCCCGTTGGGTTAGTCAGCGTGAGCCCGAAGCCTGGTGTCGAAATCAGTGGGTTTCGCATCATGCGGCCCAAGAAAGTTGGAAACTGTGTACATCGGCCTTGGAACACTCGTCTTGGTCCTGGTAGTCGTCGGGATCATCTATTTCGTCCGTCGGGCGTAGGCAATCCTTCGAGGTGCCGTCAGCTCGGGTGCCAACCACGCGCTCGGCGAAACCTCCGTCAGCCGTGGCCATGCATCAGACAAGTAGATGGAGGAACCGGAAATGGGTATGACTGGAATGGGCTTCAGCACCGTGGCAATCGCTGCGGGTGCGATCATGTATTGGGCAGTGACCTATCAGGGGCACGGCTACCGGTTCTCGACAATAGGGGTCATCCTCATGGTCGTCGGCGCCATCGGACTCGT
>JAYVYR010000073.1:0-3572 GCA_043784065.1 Acidimicrobiaceae bacterium | reverse complement strand
CCCCGAACCAGGGTGTCCCGTTTCGTGCGCAGCGGGCGTGCCCGTAGTGGACGATTCCTGCGTCTTGGGCCAGAGTGCAGGCATGCTGACGCTCGAAACCCTCCCGCACCAGATCCGCTCGGGGGACGTGCACACCGTCGTGGTGGCCTTCCCGGACCTCCAGGGGAGACCGGTGGGCAAGCGCGTGACCGGATCCTTCTTTCTGGAGCACGTCCTCGACCACGGCATCGAGGCCTGCGACTACCTACTGGCCTGCGACGTCGATATGGACCCGTTGCCCGGCTACGAGTTCGCCAACTGGGAAACCGGCTACGGCGACCTGAACGCCGTCATCGACCCCCAGACCGTGCGACCCATCCCCTGGCTGCCGGGCAGCGTACTGGTGCTGTGCGACCTGCTGACCATGGACGGCGCTCCGGTGGAGGTTTCCCCCCGCAGAATCCTGCGCCGGCAGATCGAACGGGCCGCCGAGCGGGGCTACGTCGTCAAGTGTGCCACGGAGCTCGAGTTCTACCTGTTCCTCGACTCGTTTGCCGAGGCCGGCGAGAAGCGCTGGCAGAACCTCACCCCCCATGCCACGTCGATCGAGGACTACCAGCTTCTCCAGACGTCGCGGGAGGAATACATCATCGCCCGCATCCGCAACGAAATGACCGAGGCCGGCATCCCGATCGAGTTCTCGAAGGGCGAAGCCGGTATCGGCCAGCACGAGATCAACATCACCTACAGCACCGCCCTCGAGGTAGCCGACCGTCACCTGGTCTTCAAGAACGGCGTCAAGGAGATCGCCGGCGAGTACGGCCGTGCCGCCACCTTCATGGCCAAGTGGTCGATGGACACCGCCGGGTCGTCCTGCCACATCCACACCAGCCTGTGGGACGCCACTCATGACACCCCTCTGATGGCCCCTCCCGAGGGCACCGATACGACGTCCGGGTTTTCAGAGGTGGGAGCCCAGTGGATCGCCGGCCAGCTCCACGCCGCCGAGCAGTTGGCTTGGTGCTTCGCCCCCTACGTCAACTCCTACCGCCGCTACGTACCCGACTCGTGGGCGCCCACCGCCGTGGTGTGGGGCGAGGACAACCGGACGTGCGGCTTCCGGGCCGTCGGGCACGGTGCAGGGCGCCGGATCGAGAGCCGGATTCCGGGGGCGGACGTGAACCCGTACATCGCCCTGGCCGCGGCCATCGCCGGCGGCCTGTGGGGCATCGACCACGGTGTTGATCTGGGTCCGGCCTTTGCCGGAAACGCCTATCGGGCCCCCGAAGTACCGCGCATCCCCACCACCCTGCCCGAGGCCATCGCCAGCCTCGAGTCGAGCGAAGTGGCGGCCGAGGCCTTCGGCCCCGAGGTACATCAACACCTGGTCAACACCGCTCGCCAGGAGTGGGCCAAGGCCAACTCGGTGGTCACCGACTGGGAGTTGGCCCGCAACTTCGAGCGTATCTAACGCCGGTGGGCACGGCCCCTGTCCTTGACGGGTGGCCGTGCCGCTGGCACCATGGGAGGAGCATGAACAACGTGATCCGGAACCTCCTCCTTACCTGACGACGAACGCCACATCGCGTTCGTCCGCAACCTCCTGTGCCTCCGGCCAGGGGGTTTTTTGTTGGCCGAATGCAGGTAGTGAACGCCGAGCGGGGCCGGGAACCGATGTCCGGGAATCGAACCAGTGGCAACAGTGACCAAGCAGACGCAAGGGAGCACCGATGAGTGACCACGAGTACACCACCCCCGACGCCAGCCAGCCCGGCGGGCGGCTCGCCATGCCGTGCGACGTGTCCCCCATGCCCTTCCACCTCTATCGCCCCTACGTCCCGCTGGTCCTGGCCGATCGCACCTGGCCCGATCGGCAGACCACGGTTGCCCCTCAGTGGGCCAGTGTGGACCTGCGCGACGGCAACCAGGCACTGGTCGACCCCATGGACTCCGAGCGCAAGCTGACGTTGTTCCGCACCCTGGTCGACATCGGGTTCAAGGAGATCGAAGTCGGATTCCCCTCGGCGTCCCAGACCGACTTCGACTTCCAACGTGAGCTCATCGACGGTGGCCTGATCCCCGACGACGTGACCATCCAGGTCCTCGTCCAGTGCCGCGAGGAGCTGATCGAGCGCACCTTCGAGTCCCTCCGAGGAGCCAAGCAGGCCATTGTTCATTTCTACAATTCGACGTCCACGTTGCAGCGCAGGGTGGTGTTCGACCTGGACCGTCAGGGGATCATCGACATCGCCGTCAACGCTGCTCGCTTGTGCCGCAAGCTCGAGTCGACCCTGCCCGGCACCATCATCCGGTACGAGTACTCACCCGAGAGCTTCACCGGTACCGAGCCGGACTTCGCCATAGCGATCTGCGAGGCGGTGATGGATGTCATCGAGCCCACCCCCGAGCGGCCGATCATCATCAACTTGCCGAACACGGTCGAGATGTACGGGCCCCACGTCTACGCCGACGTCATCGAATGGTTCGGCCGCACGGTCAAGAACCGCGACTCGATCGTCCTCAGCCTGCACCCCCACAACGACCGGGGCACGGCCGTGGCCGCAGCCGAGCTGGCCGTCCTGGCCGGAGCCGACCGGGTGGAGGGCACCTTGTTCGGCAACGGCGAGCGCACCGGCAACGTCGACGTGGTCACGCTGGCCATGAACCTGTTCGCCCAGGGTGTCGACCCCGCACTCGACTTTGGCGACATCGACAAGGTCCGGCGCGTGGCAGAGTTCGCCACCCGGATGCCCGTCCATCCGCGCCACCCCTACGCCGGCGACCTCGTCTACACCGCCTTCTCCGGCTCCCATCAGGACGCCATCAAGAAAGGGTTCGATGCCCTCGGCCAGGAGTACGACCATTGGGAGGTCCCCTACCTGCCGATCGACCCGAGCCACACCGGTCGCACCTACGAGGCGATCATCCAGGTGAACAGCCAGTCGGGCAAGGGTGGCGTCGCCTACATCATGGACACCGAGCATGGTCTCGACCTCCCTCGCCGGCTCCAGGTCGAGTTCTCCAAACGGGTCCAGGCGGTGACCGAGGGGTCGGGCACGGTCATCCAACCGGGCGAGATGTGGGACGTGTTCTCCGAGGCGTACCTCCCCGAGGAGGCCGGAGTCCGGCTGCTGGGGAGCGAGATGACGACGGGCGCAGGGCGTACAACGGTGACCGCACAGCTCCTGGTCGACGGCGAGCCCCGGACCCTGATGGGCGAGGGCAACGGCCCGATCGACGCGCTGGTGACCGCCCTGCGCACCGACCTCGGCGTCCACTTCGAGGTGAAGGACTATAGCGAGCACGCGCTCACCTCCGGCAGCGGCGCGTCCGCCGTGGCCTACGTGGAAGCCGAGGGCGCTGACGGGTCGACTTGGTGGGGAGTAGGGATGGACTCGAGCATCCTCGACGCCTCGTTGGCCGCCGTGGTCAGCGCGGCCAACCGAGCCCGCCAGCGCTGAGCAAGGAGCTCTACGCGGTCCGTGGCAGGGCCCTCAGCAAAACAGCAGGAGCTCATGAAGTGTTCGGCTCGGGGCCGTAGCGCGGGACGTGCGACAAGTTGCCGTCGGGGGCTATGCGACCTTCACCGCAGC
>JAYVYR010000072.1:0-3970 GCA_043784065.1 Acidimicrobiaceae bacterium | reverse complement strand
ACCCCGCCGGCATGGGATGGCGGGTCTCCGATTTCGGGATACGTGATCACCCCGTACCTCGATGGGACCACAGCGCAGACTCCGCTTGCCTTTCCTGGTTCGGCGACGACCGAACTGGTGACAGGGTTGAATCCGAATTCCAACTATTCGTTCGATGTGGCAGCTGTCAACGCTGGAGGCACGAGCAGTAGCTCGGACCCATCGCCCATCGTCCGAAGCTGAATCCTCGGTAGCCGGCGGAACGTCCGCGGCATGTTCGCAATGTACGGTGAAGCCCGGCCATGGCGAGCAACATCGTTGAGACCCACGTCAGGATCCACATCTGCTGATGATCAACCATGACCGTCCGAGAACGGAACATCCTGCTTCACCGTCGAGCACAGCATTGCGCGACGTGGGCCTTCCTCCTGTGGTCCGGCTCGAGGGAGTGGCCGTGGTCCGTGACAAGGTGGCGCTCCTCGACGACATCACCTGGTCTGTGGGACCGGGGGAGAGGTGGGCACTCCTCGGTCCCAATGGCTCGGGCAAGACGACCCTCCTACGGGTGGTCGGCGCCGTGTTGTGGCCGACCCGCGGCACCGTGGAGATCCTGGGTGAGCGCTTCGGCCGGGTCGACATGCGCGAACTCCGCAAGCGCATCACCGTGGTGAGCGCCTCGGTCGCCCGGACACTTCGCCCGGCCCAACCGGCCGTCGATGTGGTGTTGACCGGCAGGCACGCCGCGCTCGAAACTTGGTGGCACGAGTACAGCGAAGACGATCGGGCCCGGGCCAGGGCACTGCTGGCCGACGCCGGTTTCGGGAGCGACCTGTTCGCCCACCGGGCGTTCGGGCTGCTATCCGAGGGAGAGCGCCAGCAGGTCCTCCTGGCCCGTGCGCTGATGGGGGAACCCGAGCTCATCTTGATGGACGAGCCGGCCGCCGGGCTCGACCTCGGTGCACGCGAGGGCCTGCTGGCCCGTTTGGCTGCGCTGGCCGCCGACCCGGCGGTACCCCCGATGATCCTGGTCACCCACCACCTCGAGGAGATCCCCCCCGGGGTCACCCACGCCGCCCTACTCCGCCAGGGTGGACTGCTGGTCGCCGGTCCCGTCGACGACGTGCTGACCGACAGTGCTGTGTCAGACGCCTTCGGGGTGGGTGTGGCCGTGGAGCGTCGGGGTGGGCGGTGGGCGGCCCGATCCGTCAACTGAGGGTCGCCGTCTGAGGTGGGAATTTCAGGTTGCCGGAGCTATGCGCCAGGGCATGTGGAACAGGACGGGACCTACAGGTGTTGGAAGTTGCAAGACGCCACCTGAGGAGCCCCTGTGACCACGATCACCACCACCGCTGACACACCATCAGCCACCCCAACCACCGACATCACGGAGCGGAAGGTGGCCGACTTCTGGTTCGACCCGCTCTGCCCCTGGGCCTGGATCAGCTCCCGGTGGATCCTGCACGCCTCCGAGGTCCGCGACTTCGACGTGCGTTGGCATGTGATGTCGTTGGCCTACCTGAATTTGGAGAAGGAGGACCTCTCCGTCGAGTACCGCGAGCTGATGGCCAAGGCCTGGGGCCCGGTCCGGGTGGTGACCGCCGCCCAACAGGCCCACGGCTCCGAGGTACTGCTGCCGCTGTACACGGCGCTCGGTACCAAGCGGCACATCGAAGGTCGCGAACTCGACCGGCAAGCCGTCGAGGAGGCACTCACCGAAGTAGGACTTCCGACCGACCTGGCCGATGCTATGGACATCGACGCCTATGACGAGGCGGTCAAGGCCTCCCACCACCTGGGCATGGACCAGGTGGGTATGGATGTCGGCACGCCGGTCATCGCCGTGGAGGGCGTCGCCTTCTTCGGCCCTGTGGTGACCCCGGCACCCAGGGGCGAGGCGGCCGGCAAGCTGTGGGACGGCGTGCTCCTAGTGGCGGGCACCGAGGGCTTCTATGAGTTGAAGCGCACCCGCAGTGCGGCGCCGACTTTCGACTGACCGCTCCCGTGGCTGCGTCTGCTGGGGGCGCGGGGCTCGGGCCCTTGCGTGATGTTTCAGCGCACCAGCGACAGCACGAGGAGCACCTGGGCCAGGTGGTAGGTGACGTGCACCGCCACGTCGCCATGTGGCAACGGTCGGACGAACCGATTGAGTGCGAGCACGGTGTCGGACACCACAAAGAATGCGGCGCCCACCGCCGCCGCCGGAACACCGACGTTCGCGGCCAGCACCGCCATAGTCAAGATGGCCACCAGATAGACGGCCACCGGTCCGATCAGTGCGGCGGCGCCGTCTTGCCTCAGCGACCTGAAGATCAGGGTAGCGGGGACAGCGCCAACGGCCAGGGCCGCGATCGAGGCCACCACCAGGCCGGACGGCGAGAAGGCGAACGGGGGCGTGCCGGGGGGCGACGGCGGCTGGAGGAGGCCGACGATGAACAGCAGGTGCCCCACCAGGAAAGCGAGCAGACCCGGGACGAACAGGTCCCGGGGAAGCATCAACATGACGTCGCCGAGCAGGCAGAAGGCTAGGGCAGCCACGAAGCACCACTTCCGGTCCACCAGATCGGTGTGGGCGCCGGGCAGTAGGGCGGCCGCCGCCGTCAGCAGGGCCAGCACCGCCGGTTTGGCCGCGTACTCGAGCCGTTCGTCGTTGCTGGCGACGGCTACCCAGTCCACAACGGCGGCCAGGGTGGCCATTGCGACGAGTGTCCAGAAGACGATCACGCCGCGGACGCTAGCCGCGGGCGCCGAAACGGCAGGTGAGCATCCACCACTGCGCAAATCCAGGTCGGTACCGTTTGTGCTTGGAACAGGTGGGTGAAGGAGCTGATGCCTGTGGTCGTGGTCATCATCATCGTGGCGGCATGGGCCGTCATCCTGGGGCCCAGCCTGGTAAAGCGACGTGCCCGGTCCGGTGGCGACCAGTCGATCACCCACTTCCACTACCAACTCCGTGTACTCGAGCAGCGCGCGCCCGAAGCCATCGTGGCCCCGGCCTACCGCCTCCGGGCCGTCGACGGCAGCGGGGCCCCGACGACGATCCACTTTCCCGACAGCGGCCGTCCACCGGTGCTCACCGTGGTCGGAGCCAAGGAGCTGCCCCGACCGGCGCTGGCCTTTCTGGGCGAGCCCGAGGTAGTTGACCAACCGGACGCCTATTCGAATTCCCTGTCGAGCGACAACGCCTTCCCAACTGTCAGTCACGCCAGCTCCGAAGTGTTTCCGGCCATCGGGTACGACGCCCCTGCGTGCAGAGCCGCACCTCTTTCCGTGGTCGCCGCATCCCGTGTGCCGGATGCCCTGTCGCGGGCTCAGGCCCGACGCCGCCGACAGGACACCCTCACCATCCTCGGGGCGGTGTTCATCGTCTCGGTCATGGCCGCGCTGCTCACCGGCTCGTCGTTCGTCTGGGCGGTGGTCGCTATCGACGGCGTGGCCCTGGCCGTCTACGTCGGCATCCTGGTCCGTCTCCGCCGCATGGCCTCGGAGCGCGAGATGAAGTTGCACTACCTCGATCCTCTGGTCGAACGACCGACCCGGTCGGGCGAGCAGCGCACCTACATAGGTGGGCGCTACGCCCACCCGTCAAACCAGCAGGCCATCGCCCGCTGAGTGTCCTGGGCGCCACAGCGACCCTGTTGCTAGGGTTTTGCATGACCAACGACACCCGTGCACTTGACCAGCAGGCCCGGCTGACAGCCGCCGTGGCCACGTCGCTCGAGGGACGCATGCTCCTCACCCATCCGTTCTATCTGCGGTGGGAGGCCGGCGAGCTAGGGACTCAGGAACTGGCGGAGTACGCCGTGCACTACCGGGCCTTCGAGGCAGTCCTACCGACAGTACTTTCGGCTGTTGTGGACCGGCTGATGGCCGATGCCGAGTTCGAGGCCGCTGAGTTGGTAGCCCGCAACCTGGCCGACGAGCTGGGTCGGCCCGAGCCGCACTTGGCCATGTTCGACATGTTCGCCGCCGCACTTCCGACTGCTGGAGCCTC
>JAYVYR010000071.1:0-5005 GCA_043784065.1 Acidimicrobiaceae bacterium | reverse complement strand
CGAAGTGGGAATGGTGGCCGAAGTCCTCTACTTCTACGCCGGCGCCATCGACAAGCACCGGGGTGCGACCGTGCCGGTTGCCGGCGGGGTCGACATGACCTTCAACGAGCCGCTCGGCGTGGTCGGGGCGATCATTCCCTGGAACTTCCCGGCGGCCATCACCTCTTGGAAAGTGGGCCCGGCCCTGGCCACGGGCAACACCATCGTGGTGAAGCCGGCCGAGATCACCCCGTTGACCGCTGTCCGCCTGGCCGAGCTGGGACTCGAGGCCGGCCTGCCCGAAGGCGTGCTGCAGGTTGTGACCGGCAAGGGGTCTGTCGTCGGTACACGGCTGGCAGAGCACCCGGACGTCGCCAAGGTGGCCTTCACCGGGTCGACCGAGGTCGGCCGTGACGTGATGACGCGGTCGTCGGGCACCATCAAGCGGGTCACCCTGGAACTGGGTGGGAAATCGGCTTCCGTCGTCTTTGCCGACGCGGATCTACCCAAGGCTGCGGCCTCCGCCCCGGGCGGCATGTTCGCCAATGCCGGCCAGGACTGCTGCGCCCGCAGCCGCATCCTGGTCCAGCGCTCGGCTATGGACGAGTTCCTCGACCTCCTGGCCGAGGCGGTGCTGGCCTGGACGGTGGGCGACCCGACCGATCCCGCTATCAAGATGGGTCCGCTGGTCACCGCCGCCCACCGAAGAGTGGTGGCGAGTTTCCTGGAGGAAGGTATGGGAGCTGCCGGTGGACCGGTCCCGGCCCATACCGCCGGCGTCATACCCGACGGCCCCGGATTCTGGTTTCCGCCGACGGTCGTTGCCCCCGCCGATCCGGAATGGCGGATGGCGCGCGAGGAGATTTTCGGACCCGTCGTGGCCGTCATCCCCTTCGACGACGAAGCGGACGCCGTGCGCCTGGCCAACGACACCCCCTACGGGCTGTCGGGGTCGATCTGGACGCGGGACGGTGCCCGATCGTTGCGTATGGCCCGCTCCATCCAGGCCGGCAACCTATCGGTCAACTCCAACAGCTCGGTGCGGGTGCAGACCAGCTTTGGCGGCATGAAGCAGTCGGGCTTCGGCCGGGAACTCGGCCTCGAAGCGTTGGCTTCCTACACTGAGGTCAAGAATGTATTCGTCTCGACAGTCGACTGAGCATCGTGCCTGCCGTCGACCGTGACGATACCGCCGGACGACCGGTGGCGGTGATCACCGGCGCGTCCCGCGGCCTCGGGGCCGGACTGGCCGTCCACTTCGCCGGTCGCGGGTTCCGGCTCGGGCTGTGCGGTCGCAACCGGCCAGAGTCGCCACCGGGCGCCGACGCCTTGGTGGCCGCGCTCGACGTGGGCGATGCCGCAGCAGTGGATCGGTTGGCCGACGAAGTAGTGGCCCGCTTCGGGCGGATCGACCTGTGGGTCAACAACGCCGGAGTGCTCGACCCCATCGGACCGCTGGCCGATGCTGATCCGACCGCCCTCGAGCGGCACGTGACCACCAACGTCCTCGGCGTGATGCACGGGACTGCCGCCTTCGCCCGCCACGTGCGCAGTCGTGCGGGCGGAGGGTCGCTGGTCAACGTATCGTCCGGAGCGGCCACGTCGGCCTACCGAGGCTGGGCCGCCTATTGCGCTTCGAAGGCGGCCGTCGAGATGCTGACCGAAGTCGTCGGCCTCGAAGAAGTCGACTCCGGGCTGATGGCCTTTGCAGTGGCGCCGGGGGTGGTCGACACCGACATGCAGGCCTTGATCCGGTCGACCCCGGAGCAACAGTTTCCTGATGTGGACCGCTTCCGTCGCCTGGGGGAGGAAGGGGCGTTCGTCACTCCGGAGTGGGTGGCGGCGTGCATCGTGGAGCGGTGCCTGGATGCGGAGACCCGGTGGGAGCCTCGGTCGGGACGGGGTGCCGTCCATTTCCGCGTGCCGGAGCAGGCGACTGACGGCTAGCCGGCTGACGAGCAGTCCAGGCTCATTCCGCCAGGTGGTGGAAGTAGTGGCCCTGATCGAGGTCCTCGATCAGTCCGGGTCCGGTGGGCTCCCAACTGAGCAGCCCGCGGGTCACCGTGCTCGAAGCCGGGCTGTCCATCGAGAGAAAGTCGGCCAGCCAGAAGAATTGGTTGCCGGCGTCCTTGGGGGCGACGGCTACGACCGGCAGGTCCAGGTGGCGACCGATCACCTCGGAGAAGGCCAGGCCCGGCACGCCTTCGTCGCCTACGGCGTGCAGTGTCGAACCCGCCGGGGCCTGCTCGACGGCCAGCCGGAACAGCCGAGCGGCATCAGTTCGGTGCGCGGCGGTCAGCGGTTCGGCGTCGTGGCCGTCCTCCTCGGTCGCCACGCGGCCCGGGGTGACGGAGCGGACGTTCTTCCGTCACTTCAGTGACAAGCGCGAGGTGCTCTTCAGTGGTGCCGGTGCGCTCCAGGACCTCCTGGTGACGGCAGTGGCCGACGCGTTGGGCTCGCAGGGTGTCGGAGACCCGGCTCCTGGTCTGACCGGCGAGGTCGCCGTTGCAGTGTTAGAGGTTGCGTTCGAGCGCTGGGTGGACATAGACAACCGACGAGAACTGGCGCATCTTCATCACGAGTCGCTCGACGAGCTGAAGGCCGTGACGGCCGGTGCCTGTCAACCTGCGCCCCTTCATCAGGCCCCGGTCACCAAAGCCGAGGTGTCAATGCCGATGCACCAGGACCGAGCTCAGCGGGTGAGGCGGATCTCGGAACCCGGGCCGGTGTCGATGTCGGCAACGGCCTGAAGTTCGCGGAACTCGGCAGGTAGATGAAGGAGCATCCCCCGGTCGTCGTTCGGGCCCGAGCCGGTGGACGTCAGCCCATCGGTGCCGAGTGCCGTGTTGCCCCTCGACCTCGTGATGAAAGGTGACGAACCCGGCTCGGAAACATGGACGGTGGAGCCCGGGGAATCGCTCGGGATGCCGTCCGGTATGAAGCCCTCTTGCCCCGGATGCGTAGGCCGGGCCTCACGGATGGAGGTGCAAGCAACACCGGCAATACCCACGATCAGTGTGAGCGCCGGACCATCGTTGCGACGTCGCAGTCGCTCGTTGGGACTGGTGCGGAAAGTGCTCCTTTGCATGTCTCCCATGTTGCGGGTCGCCCATAAGGGGAACTCAAGGATTAGGTAGGAGAAGGCGAAGAAGATCAGAAGGAGAATGTGAGAACACCGACGCGCCCACCCGACGGCTCGGTCCAACGATCCTCCGGGTAACGTCAGTTCCATGTCCGACCGCTCTCGCAAAGTCGCCAAGCCGGCCGCGGCCTTCGGCGTCCTTGCCACTATGGCCAGCATCTGGTGGTTCGCTCTGCGTCCTCGGCGCAAGGTGAAGCTCGACAAGTAGGCAGACCTTCCGCATCCGGCCGCCCCTGCCCGGAAGCCCGTGATTCGGAGGCCCTGCTTCGGAAGCCCTGCTCTGGAGTTAGAAGTGCGGCACCGGACGCCGCCCAACCGGGGGTCGGACCCGCACCGGTAGCGTGGGTCGGTGGCCCTGGCATCGCTCCGCCCGCTCCGCTCGCCGAACTTCGCCCTCATCTGGTCGGCGGCCCTGGTCTCGAACCTGGGCTCGTGGATGCAGACCGTGGCGCTCGGCGTGCTCGTCTACGCCCGGACCGACAAGCCGGCTTGGGCCGGCCTGGTGGCCGCTGCCGGCTTCGTTCCCATCGGGCTACTGGCCCCGCTGGGCGGCGCCTTGGCCGACCGGCTCGATCGTCGCAAGTGGCTGATCCTCACGACCCTGGCCGAAACGCTGTTCGCCGTCATCCTGGCCGCGCTCGCCGGCCTGCATCACGACCCGCCATGGGCCCTGGTGATCCTCTCGTTCCTGGGCGGGGCGAGCGGGGCGATCGGTTTTCCGGCCTACCAGGCGATGGTTCCCGATCTGGTGCCGAAGGAGGATCTGCTGGGCGCCGTCTCGCTGTCTTCGGCCCAGTACAACCTGGGCCGTGTCATGGGCCCGGCCCTGGCCGGCCTGGTCCTCCTCAGCAACAATTACGCCTTTGTATTCGGGATCAACGCCCTGTCGTTCGGGGCGGTCGTCATCGCCCTGCTCCTGGTTCACATCCCGAAGCCCGTGCCGGTCTCCGGCCACCTGTCGATGGCACAGCGGATCGTGGAAGGTGCCCGCGCTGCCCGGGCTGAGCCGGGATGCCGGACGGCCATCGGATGGATAGCCGTAGTCGCCCTGTTCGCCTCGCCGTTCATCGCACTGGTGCCGGTCATGGCCAAGCAGTTCCACTACCACGGTGGGATCAGCACGGCCCTGATCACCGCCATCCTCGTCATCGCTCAGGGGATCGGCGCGGTGGCTGGTGCCTTGGCCCTTCCCGGACTGGCCATCCGCTTCGGCCGGCTGACGATGCTGCGCACCGCGCTGTTCGTGGTGCCCGTTCTGCTGTGCGGCTATGCGGTGGCCCCGACCCTGGCATCGGCCATCCCGGCGTTCATTGCCGTGGGCTTCGGTTATATCAGCGTTCTCTCCGGTCTTAATACCGTGGTGCAATTGCGGGCGCCTGTCGAGACCCGTGGCCGCATCCTGAGCATTTACATGATGGCCCTCGGCCTCGTCTATCCATTGGGAGCGGTGGTCCAAGGGTGGCTGGCCGACACGCTCGGCATCCGGGCCGTCACCTTCTGGGGGGCGCTGATCCTGCTCGGTCTCGTGACCTTGGCGGCGGTCGTCCGGCCTTCGGTGTTCACCAACTTGGCTGATCCGCCGTTGCCAGACGGGTCCGCCGCCGGCCCGACGGAAGTGCTGGGCACCCCTGACTCCGCACCGGCCGGCGGCAACGGGTGACCGCCGATTCCGGCGTCGAAATCCTGACCGCGGCCGACGCCGAGGATGTCCAGGCCCGGTCGGCAGGAGCCCTCCTGGCGGCCGGCTGCCGCCAGAGTGACCGAGTCGCCTTCTGCCTGCCGTCGTCAGCCGCCCTGCTCTGTGCCGTCCTCGGCGCTCTGCGGGTCGGGATCGTGCCCGTACTGCTCAACGCCACACTGACCGTGGTCGAGCGGGACTTGTTG
>JAYVYR010000070.1:0-31288 GCA_043784065.1 Acidimicrobiaceae bacterium | reverse complement strand
CCACACCATCACCGATCATCACAGAACCGGCTGGAGTCAGGGGAAGTGGTTGCATCGCCCTCAGTCTCGCAACGCCAATCCCCATCGTCACAACCTCCCCAGAAAGTACAAACCTCTGCTCTTACTATATCCTCCTTTGGGCATGAAGAAGTGGATAGTCCCTGCTCAAAGATCATCCAGGCGGGCCTATGTCAGGAGTCCTGGAGTCGGGACCAGTGCCGGTGATCTCCCTGTCTGGATATCGAGTGACGGGACGATCCAGTAGAGCTCGTTGAGTGAGCCGAACCCGACGTATACCGGGATTCCGTTGACGGTCACGGGCTTCTGCCTTGTCGGGAAGTTCGTCGTGCTCGTTTCAGAACTGAGCTGCCATACGGTGACGATATTCTTGGGGTACTGGAACTCAACGCAGTTACTAAGCACTGCTGGTAGTCCGAGGAGCAGAGTGCCGGGCGAAGGGGCATTCGGGCAGTTGGTGTCATGCTTGACGGCCCAGTCGTTCGGCACGGCTAGTGCCACCTTGCCGAAGGGTTCGGTCTTCCAGCCTGAGGGGATTGGCACCGCCGACGTGGTCGAAGGTGCTGTCGTTGAGCTGCCACAGGCGGCCAGGGGAAAGGCGATTGCAGCGAGGGCAATTCCCAAGTGGGTACCCCGATTGGCCAAAAACATCCTGTGGACTTGCACCGCCAATACGGCAACGGAGGTAGGGGTGCAGTGTGACCCCGACCGCCGGGCGATTGGCGCTAAACCTCCTCGGTAGGAAATCGAAGTTCTCCTGAGGCGATCCGCTTCTGGATCAGCTCGGCCGTGGCCTCCGGGGTCATGGCCGAGTTGTCGATCACGAACCGCTCGATCAGGCCGAGCCCGTGGAACTGGTCCCACATCTGCCGGATCGGCACGACTCACGGTGAACGTCATCTCGAGCGACCTGCCTGGCGAGTCCATGGATGCTGAGACCCGCTACGGGCGCACTGTCGAGGTCATGGGGATCCTGCGTACGATCCTGGACGGCAAGCGGGTCGACCTCGCCGGCATTCATTTCGACCTGCATGTCGATCCACCCAAGCTCGGTACCGTGGCGGGCCGGTGTCCGCCGCTCTACATTGGTGGCCTGTCCGAACCGGCGGCCGACGTCTACTTACTCTGGCCTGACACGGAGGCGGAGGTGGCCGCCCTGCTCGCTGACATGCGGTCACGTGCTGCGGACCACGGCCGCACACTCCGGTTCGGCTACCGGGTCCACGTGGTCGTCCGCCCCTCCGAGGCGGAGGCGCGTGCTGCGGCCCGCCACCTGCTCAGCGCCCTCGACCCTGCCGATGGGGCAGCCATCCGCAGCCGGTCACTTGACGTTGATTCGTCCGGTGTGGCCCGGCAGGCGGCCCTACGTGATGACGCCGACGCCGATGGCTATGTGGAATCGCACTTGTGGACCGGAATGGGTCGGGCTCGATCAGGGTGTGGAGCGGCCATCGTGGGCGATCCGATCCAGGTGGCGACCAAGCTCGAGCGCTATATGGACATGGGCATCGAAGCGTTCATCTTGTCGGGCTACCCGCATCTGGACGAGTGCAGGCACTTCGGCCGGAGTGTCCTGCCCCTTCTGGATCACACCCCGCTGAACGTCTGATGTCTTGGGTGCTGCGGCTGTAGAGGTCAACCGACCAGGACCTCGTCAAGGGTGACCGCCCGCTGCTCGGCGATCGACCGCTGGGCGGCGACCCCGACGGCCATGCTCAGCAGCCCGTCCTCGAGACGTACGTCGGCGCGGCGTCCGTTGCGTAGAGCGTCGACGAAGGCCAGATGCTCAAGGTAGCTGGAGCCGTGATGGAAACCCTCGTGAGCTACGCGGTCGTCGACCACAACCGATACGGAGCCCGGTGTCGAGCACATCGTGGAGTACGTCAGCATGCGTCATGTTGGGGCTGGCCACGACGACCGCATCGCACAGGCCCGAAGTCAGGAGGTCGCGGTGGTCGACGAATACAGACGGCCGGGGGATGCCTGCGCGCTCGGACTCGCTGACGGCCGCCGCCCGTGAGTCCTCGTGGGGATCGCTGACGGCAGTGACAATCACGCCGGCGAGAGCGGCCAGGTTTCGGAGGTGCTCGCGTCCCATCATCCCGACACCGATAATTCCGTAGCGCAACGGTTCGGCGCCGGACGAGTTGGCCATGAGGCCAAAGGGCAAGGGGAGAAGGCCGCCCGAGTCCCGATCTTGGAATCGGACCGGTGTGGTATCAGATCTGATACCGCAAGGAGTGAACCGGTATCGGATCTGATACCAGTAGGCGCTCCTTCAGGAATTTCCACCTCCCGCGTTCTGTGGACAACATCAGCCAACGACACGACTGCGGCCCGGGATCCCGCTGAGGCACGCCGGTCCGTCCGATTTCCGACTCAGAGCAGACCAGGCACAACGGCCTCGACCACGCTCGGCCCCGGCGTGGCGAACGACCGGGCCAGTTCGTCGTTGAACTGCTCTGACGTCTCCGCTCGTGCCGCATGGAGTCCGAGTCCGTTTGCGAGGTGCACGAAGTCGATGTCCGGGCGACCCAGGTCGAGCATTTCCCGGGCCCGGGGGCCGGGTCCGTCCACGCCGACGCGGTCGAGCTCCATGTTCAGGATGGCGTAGGAGTGATTGTTGAGAATGACCGTGGTGACGTCGAGGCCTTGGCGGGCCATGGTCCACCAGGACTGGATCGTGTAGAGCGCGCTGCCGTCTGCCTCGAGGGCGACCACTCGTCGGTCACGTGCAGCCACGGACGCGCCGACGGCGACCGGTAGGCCCTGGCCGATGGCGCCGCCGGTCAAGGTGAGCCAGTCGTGGGGTGGACATCCGGCAGTCGCCCCGGGGGCAAACAGCCCCGAAGTGTTCCCCTCGTCGGAGACGATGGCACCTTCGGGAAGGAGGGCCCCAAGAGCCTGGCACACCGTCTGCGAGGTCAGAGGTCCGGACGGAAGCCCCGGCCGCTCAGCCTTCTGGCTCACGGCGCATCCGGCCGCCACTCCGACCAGGTCGGAGAGCGCTTCTACAGCGGCGGTCAGATCGTCCTCGGGCCCGGCCACGGCGTGGATGGTGCAGCCCTCAGGTACCAGGTCACTGGGTTTGTCCGGGTAGGCGAAAAACGAGACGGGGGACTTGCCGTCGAGGAGGATCAGATGGCGGATCCCGTCGAGTCGCATCATGGCGAATTCGGCCAGGTAGCCCAGACGCTCCACTGCGGGACGTCCGGCCCCCCGCTCGACCCGAGCCGGAAATGTCTCACACAACAGTTCCGCCCCGGTCGAGGCGGCCAGGTCGGCCACCGCATCAAGCAGCGGTCCCGAACAGGCCCGACCACCGATGAACAGCGCGCTGCGCTCGCCCGAGCGGAGTGCAGCGGCTGCGGATTCCATGACCGAGGTTGCCGGGGCGGTGCCCCGGCCGGCGGCAAGGGCAAGCCCTCCAGTCGGTTTGGCGACAACGCCGCCCTCGGACCACGACACGTCGGCTGGCAGGATAAGCGTCGCCACCGATCCGGGCGGCCCGTAGGCGGCGGCTAGGGCATCGCGGGCGTCCGTGCCGAGGGATGCCGTCGCCTCGGTGGTGCGGACGAAGGTCGACACGTTGCGTGCCACCGTCTCGATGTCGGACTGCAACTGGGCATCGAAGCGGCGGTGGGAGGTGGCATGGTCACCGACGATGTTGAGAACCGGGCTGTGGGCCCGTCGGGCGTTGTGAAGATTGGCCAGCCCGTTGCCCAGGCCGGGGCCGAGATGGAGGAGCGTGGCCGCTGCCCGCCCGGCGATCCTGGAGTAGCCGTCGGCCGCGCCGGTGGCCACCCCCTCGAACAGGGCCAGTACGCCGTGCATTTCGGGCACGGCGTCGAGGGCGGCCACGAAATGCATCTCCGAGGTACCCGGATTCATGAAGCAGGTGTCGACCCCGTGGCCGACAAGGGTCCGAATGAGAGACTGGGCTCCGTTCATGGACGGGCTCCTTCCTGAGGGTTGCTGGTGAGGGGACCTATCGGGTCGGGCTGAAGACCTTGCCGGGGTTCAGAATGCCGGCAGGATCGAACGCTTCCTTGATCCGGCGCATGAGGTCGAGTTTGACCGGGTCCTCAAGGTCGGTGAATGAGGCCAACTTGGCTGTGCCGATGCCGTGCTCGCCCGACACCGCACCGCCCAACGCCACGCCGGCGGCCAAGATGGCATGGACGAGCCCATGGCGGACCTCGGCGTCGGGCTGGAACACCGACAGGTGGACATTGCCGTCGCCTGCGTGGCCACACCCCACGACGAGCGATGCGGTGTCAGCGGCCAGCTTGCCCACATCGGACAGGAATACGGGGATGGTGGCCCGGGGCACGACCACGTCGACGATGTCGTCGGCACCAGCGGCCTTGGAGGCCCAGAAGGCGTGTTCCCGGGCACTGATGAGGGCAACACCGGCGGCATCGGGTAGGACGTAGACGTCGAGCGCCCCGAGACCGGCCAGCTGCACAGCCAAGGCTTCGGTGTCCTCCGTTACACGCTCGGCATGGTGGCCTTCCAGGACGATGACCAGATAGGCCAGAGCGTCGTTGCGTACCTGCTCGGGGATGCCCAGGTCGATGCCGGCGTTAGCCGTTATCCCGGCCATCGAGATCATGTCGATGTACTCGACCAGCAGCGGTCCGACTCCGCTGGCGACCACCGGCGGGACGGCCTCGGCGACCTGCTCGAGAGTGGCGAAGGGTGCCAGCACGGTCGTCTGGTGCACGGGACGGGGATGCAGGCGGAGGATGGCCTGGGTGACCAGGGCCAGCGTGCCTTCGGAGCCGATGATGAGCTGCGTCAGGTCGTAGCCGCTGGTCGCCTTCACGAAGCGGCCACCGGTGGTGATGACCTCGCCCGTGCCGAGAACGGCCTCGAGCCCCAGGACGTGATGGCGGGTGACCCCGTACTTGACCGCCCGCATGCCTCCGGCATTGGTGGCCACGTTGCCCCCGATGCTGGCCGACTGCTCTCCGGGAAACACGGGATAGACGAGCCCGAGCGGCGCCAGTGCGGCGTCCAGCTGAAGCAGGGTGACCCCTGGCTCGACCACGGCGACTTGGTTGGCCTCGTCGATCTCACAGATGCTGGCCATCCGATCGAACGACACGATGATGCCTCCGTCGACAGGCACCGAAGCACCGGACAGACCGGTTCCCGACCCCCGGGCGGTGAGCGGCACGCCGAGTTGGGCGGCGGCCTGGACGATGGCCAGGACCTGGTCGGTCGTCGCCGGGTGGGCCACGGCCAGCGGCCGGACCGATTCGAGCCCAAGAGCCTCGTCGTGGCACCAATCGTCGGATATTGCGGCTCCGGCGTCTACATAGACCGCCCCGCAGATGGCCACGAGCTGATCTTTGATCATCATCTGCCCACTGCGTTGCCCGTTGCCACGATCCTCCTTGAACATCTCCCGATACGCTAACCCGCGGTTTCCTCCCGCCCCCGGCCCGACGTGGGACCAGCCCCGCTCCAGGGCTCCGACGTCGGCACTTCAGGAGCGGCGCGCCGACCTTGAGTGGGAGCAACGAGGGAGGGTCGGTAGGCTGGGTGCTGTGCCAATCTGGATCGGGACACGGTGATGCCGGGTACGCAGCGCCTTGGGTTTACCTTCCACCACGTGCTGACCTCGTGGGACACCAGCCCCTTCGCTCTACTTACGTTGGCGACCTGTGTCGGCTTCGGTGCCTGGTACCTGCAGGCAGTGTGGGCGCTGTCGGCCAAGGGCCGGAGCTGGAGTCGGATGCGCACGGTGTCGTTCGTGGTCGGACTGGTCATGATCGATCTAGCCCTGCAGTCGCCGGTGGCCACGTTCAGTATGGGTTACTTCGAGGCTCACATGTTCCAGCACCTCCTGCTGATGGTCATAGCTCCTCCCATGGTGGCTCTTGGGGCGCCGATGACCCTGGCGCTGCAGACGTCGAGCCGGAGGGTCAAGGTCCGGATGCTGCGGGTCCTCAACTCGCAGGCGTTCAAATGGTGGAGTCACCCGATACCGACGGCGGCCGCCTACTACGTCGCCATGTTCGCCTTCTTCCTCACCACGGGTATCGACGTGGCAATGCGACACATGTGGGTCATGGACCTTGTGAATATCATGTTTCTGGTGGCGTCGCTCCACTTCTGGTGGCCCATCGTGGGAATCGACTACATCCCGCACTGGCCAATGAGCCACGGGGGAAAGATGGTGGCGCTGCTGATCGGCGTGCCGATCGAGTCGTTCTTGGCGTTGGCCCTTTTGACCTCGACCCGTCCCGTGGCTTCGATGTACACCGTGGGGAGTACACATGCCGGAGCGGGCATCCTGTGGATCGGCGCGGAGATATTCACCTTCCTTGCTCTCATACCGGTCTTCGTCCAGTGGCTCCGTTTCGAAGGTCGCCGTACCGTCCGTATCGACGCCGAACTCGATGACGCCTACGCCGCAGCTGGCACCACGATCACCGAGTTCAGTGCTGGACCCAACCGAAGCCCGGGAGAGGGCTGACTCCAGAATTCAGTTGAATGGACTCGGTCGAGGTCTGTCTGACGTGGCGTTCAGGCTGATGCGAACGTGTAGGTGAAGGGGACGACGGTGGGGGTATTGGTGAAGGCGCTCTTTCCCTTGATTGTGATCCCGATGAGGACGGCCGACGACCCGACCTCCACGGTCATCGACCCTGTGGCCGGAAACGAGAGGACTTTGCCACCGTCCTGGACGCCGCTGATCAGAGGAACCGGCGAAGACGAACTGGTCACCTGAACCCAGCAACGGTCCGACGTGGCGACGACCACCGTGAACTTGGACGAGGCCACCGTGTATGAGGCACCCGACGGCGAGGTGCCGGCCGGTACGACGGGAAACGCTTGGCGACCTACCGTAGGGCCAGTGCCTGGGTTGGAGCTTACCGACGTGCCGGACGCGGATCCGGGTGGGACGACCCTCAGGATGTGCGCGCTGGCCAGCACGGTCGGCTTCACCGACAGCAGCACCCAGCCGGCGGCCACCACAAGTACCAGCAGGACTGATATCCAGGTGAGAACCTTCAACCATGTCGGGGCCTTCATCCGGCGGCGGGCCTTGGCGACCGAGCGCCGGCTCTTGCGGAGGTCAGCCCGGGGGACTACCGGAAAGGTGCCGGTAGGGGGCCCGGTATCGACCTTGTAGTCGTAGTTGCCCGACGATCCCGACGCCGAGGTGACGCGTCCTCCGACCTGGGGCACCTCGCCTGTCTCGGTAAACGCCCGGAGGTGGTCCGGTCCGGTTGTCACGGCTGCTACCACGCTGGTTACCGCCGGGACCGACCGGGTGGCCGAGAGGTCGATGTCGACACGTGCGCGCTCGGCCGTCCACTGCAGGTGCAGTGCGTCGCCATCGAGGCCGAGCAGGGTGGCGTAGCGGCGGAGGGTCGAGACGGCGAGAGCTTCGTCGGGCAGCGTTGCGTGATCGTTGCATTCGAGGGCCTCGATCTGGGTGATGGGCCGGCCCAGGCGGTCGTGGACGGTCAAAAGGTCGAGGCCGCGCTCTTCCCTCGCCTGGCGAAGGCGAGTCCCGACAGAACCGGACGAGTCATCCAGCCGCTGGTCTTGCCCGTCACCGTCAACGTCACTGCCGCGACGCGTCGTTCCGCCTCGTGGCCGGATCACCTGGAGTCTCCTGACATCTTCCTGCTGCCAGCGTACCTGCCTCACTACCGAACCAGGCTGTTGCGTACCGACCGGTGGCCCCGGTTGGAATGTTGTGTACACAACTAGTGTTGAACTTGACATGACGACACCCGCCGGCAGGCGCCGGTGGCCATATCTGAAGGAGCGTGGGCATGCCCGCAGTGACAGTCGATGATGTTCTTTCTCTCCCCCGTGTGACCCGACCCGATGCCGCAACTTCCCATGGACGGCCCGTGCTCGGGGTGACGACGGCACCAGGTGGCTTCGAAGGCGAGGGTTTCCCGGTGCGCCGGGCCTTCGCGGGGGTCGACCGGGCCCTGCTCGACCCCTTCGTTCACATGGACCAGATGGGGGAGGTCGAGTACGCACCGGGCGAACCCAAGGGAACTCCGTGGCATCCCCACCGCGGATTTGAGACGGTGACGTACATGATCGAGGGCGCGTTCCGGCACATGGATTCGATCGGGGGAGGTGGCCTCATCACCAATGGCGGGACCCAATGGATGACGGCAGGCTCCGGAATCCTCCACATCGAGGCACCGCCCAGTGAACTGGTGCAGTCCGGAGGGTTGTTCCATGGCATCCAACTGTGGGTGAACCTGCCCCAATCGGCCAAGATGATCGATCCCGCATACCAGGACATCGGACCGCAGAAGGTGGTGCTGCTGACCACGCCTGATGGTGGAGCACTGTTGCGCCTGATCGCCGGGAGCCTGGATGTCCACTCCGGCCCGGGTTCGACCCACTCCCCCATGGCCATGGTGCACGCCACGCTGGCCGACGGCGCCTCGGTGACCTTGCCGTGGGATCCGACGTTCAACGCCCTGGTCTACGCCCTTTCCGGCGAGGGCACCGTAGGTGAGGACCGGCGTCCGGTGCGCTCAGGGCAGTTGGCTGTGTTCGGCCCCGGTGGCTCGCTGACCGTTGCGGCGGGTTCCTCGCCGTCGGAACCCACCCCCGAACTCGACGTGCTGATCTTCGGCGGCCGCCCCATCGGCGAGCCCGTCTACCAGTACGGGCCATTCGTCATGAACACGCGGGCCGAGGTGGCCCAAGCGTTCGATGATTTCCAAGCGGGCAAGATGGGGCAGATTGCGGACAACTACTCCGGATTCTGAGCCCTGGCGAACGACCGGCCCGTCTCAGACCAGGACGACCTCACCCGACACGCCGTCGTGATCGGCCAGGTCGGCCCTGGTGGCGTTCACCACGAAGAGCGAGCACAGGGCTGCCCCGGCCAGGAAGAGAGCGCCCACCATGAAGCCCACCGAGTAGCCATGGACCTGTGCGGCCTTCACGCTCGCTGGAGTCTTGGCATGGGTCAACAGATAGGTGGCGGTGGCCGAGGCGGCCAGGGTATTCAGAAGTGCTGTTCCGAGTGAGCCCCCGACCTGCTGGGCCGTGTTGAGGGTGGCGCTGGCCACTCCGGCGTCATGAGGGCTGACCCGGAAGAGGGCGGTGCTGCTCATGGGTACGAATGCCGTGCCCATGCCGAGGCTGATCAGGAGCTCGGCAGGGAGCACGTGGGCCAGGTAGCTGGTGTGTGGGGTGATCCGACTCAGCCAGGCCAGGCCCAGGGCGGCCGCACTGAAGCCGCCGGTCATCATGAATTTCGGCCCGAACCGGGGCAGCAACTTCGATGCGACCCCAGCGGCCAGGATGATTCCCATCGAGAATGGCAGGAAGGCGAACCCGGCCTTGAGTGCCGAGTATCCGAGTGTGCCTTGGAAGTAGTACGTGAGGAAGAGGAACATCCCGAGGAGTCCGGAACCGACCAGGAAGGCGGCCAAGTAGGACCCCCCACGGTTGCGGTCGAGGAGGATCCGCATGGGCAACAACGGGTTGTTCGACTTGAACTCGACGACCACGAAGGCGACCAGCAGGACTGTGGCGATGGCCAGGAACGACAGCGTGTTCTGCGATGCCCAGCCGTCCCGTGCGGCCAGGGTGAATCCATAGACCAGGGCGACCAGGCCCCCGGTGACGGTGGCCGCCCCGGGGATGTCGTAACTGGTGTTGCCGCTCGCCCGGCTCTCCCGAACGATGGGCAGAGCGGCCGCGGCCGTCACGATGGCGATCGGCACATTGACGAACAGGCACCAGCGCCAGGACGCGTACTGGGTGAGGACGCCACCCATGATGAGGCCGATGGCTGCCCCGCCGCCCGCGATGGCGCCGTATACGCCGAAGGCGGTGGACCGTTCTCTGACCTCGGTGAAGGTCACGGTGATGAGTGATAGCGCGGCAGGGGCCAGCAGGGCCGCGAACGCACCCTGCAGGGCCCGGGCACCGAAGAGCATCGGGGCGCTGACGGCCAGGCCGCCGAGTGCCGATGAGGCGGCGAAGCCGAGCAGACCGATGATGAATGCCCGCTTGCGGCCTGTGTAGTCGGCGATCCGCCCCCCGAGGAGGAGGAGGCTGCCGAATGACAGCGTGTAGGCCGTGACCATCCACTGCCGGTCGGCATTGGTGATGTGGAGTGCCTTCTGGGCCGACGGGAGCGCGATGTTCACGATCGACGAGTCCAGGATGACCATGAGCTGGGCCACGGCGATGATGGCCAGGGCCAACCAACGCTTCGGGTCCGGAGCATTGGCATCGGTAGGCGGGCGGTCGGTGAGGGTGTCGGGTGCGTCGGACATGGGATGGGTCTCCTCGGGGATGAGATGGGAGGTGATGACAGTGGGTGGAACGGGGTGCGGCGAGGGGTACCGGGAATGCTGGGCCGCGGTTCGGCTACGTGGAGTTGCGCGGGTGCCTCAGAATTGGGATCAGGATGTCGTCGACCAGGTGGGCGATGAACGCATCGTCGAGGAGCTCACCCCGGAAGACGAGCCGCATCATCACCACAGCCGGGCCCACATCGTTGATCACGTCGGCAGTGGTGCCGGATGGGAGCTCGCCCTGCCGAACGGCACGCTGGACGATGACATCGAACTTTCCGCCGGCATTGATGACCTGGGTCCGCATGAGGGCCGCCAGCTCCGGGTCGGTGCGCATGGCCGACATCACACCGGCGACGATTGCCTCGTCGAGGGAGAGCGAAGCGCACGTGTCGCCAAGGGCGGATACCAGATCGCCACGGAGCGAACCCGTGTCGGGGTCGACATCGTGCGCGCTCTTGCGGCGACGGATGGCCTCGGCGACGACCTGGGCCTTTCCTGTCCATCGGCGGTAGATGGTGGCCTTGCCGGCATGGGCCCGCTCGGCCAGGGCGTCCATGCTGAGGCGGTCGTAACCGACTTCGCCGATCAACTCGAGAGCGGCATCGAGAATGGCCTGTTCGCGAGCCTCAGCCCGAGGACCGGACGGCCGGGGTGCCCGGTCGGTCTGAACCCCGACATCCGTGCTGGCCACGACCATGCTGCAGCTCCCTCTTACTGAACGGAACGGTTCCGTTCAGATAAGACTAGGGAGAAGTCGCATGAGGTCGTTCATTCTTGAAAAGAAAGCCGTTGAGCAGGGTAGATACCCTGCCGGTCAGGTGCCGGGCCCACCGGTCGACGAGCAGGAACGGGGATCCCAAGGTTGCAGAGGCGTGACGGCAGGGGTCGGGGCCTGGAAAGCACCCGTGGATTGTGCGCTTCCCGTGGAGGTCGAAGTTGACGACGACCCGGACGAAGCGGGCGCCGGCGTGGTGGTGGTCACTGATGCCACGGGAGAGTTGACGGAGAACTGCGTGCCGGTGACCACAGTGACCTGGGCACCGCCCGTCGTGGGGCCCAGTGCGGTGATGACAGCTCCGGACAATGACTTGGCCACGGCCTGGGCTGCGGCCTGTTCGGTGCGGGTCTTGTGGGCGAAGTAGACGACGGTCTCGGCGTGGGTAGCCACGGGCGGGGAGTCACCGATCCCCATCGCTTTGAACCCTAAGCCGGCCAGTGCATTGCTGGTGTCCGTGGCCTGGTTGGTGACCCCACTCCCGTTCAGGACGGAGACGGTCACGGCGGAGTGGGCAGGTAGCGGGAGTCCGGTCATGGTGTCAGTGGTGGCGTTGATCCCCAAGAACTGCTCGATCACCTGGTTGTCCTGGACGCTCGAGGGGAATTCGATGTTGCCGTAATAGCCGCCCTTGTAGAGGTAGGAGCCGAATTGGTCGACCTGGACGGGCAGGGTGAGTTGGGGAGCCGAGTTGGCGTTGACTCCGTGGAAGTCGAGGATCATGTTGACCATGTCCGAGGTGGAGAACTGCTTGTCCACGTTGAGCTGCGGGGCCACCGAGTTGATCAATTGCCCGTCAGTGATCGGATCGGACAGTCCGTTCTTCGACACCGCCGACGCCAATACCCGCAGAAATTGGTGGTCTCGGCGGATCCGAGCCAGGTCACTCTGGCTCTCGAAGGGCCAGTACGTAGGATCCGTGGTGGTCACTCCGGCCGGTTTGTACTGAAGGTGACGGGACCGGACCACCTGGAGGGCATGAAGCCCGTTGAGGTTGACGCACCCGGGGGCGAATACCTGGAGGCCTGAGTACGCGTCGAACACCGGCTCGGGAAAGTACATCTTCACCCCACCGAGGGCGTCGACCACATTGGCGAACGTGTCGAAATTGAGGACCACGTAGTGCTGGATGGGGATGCCGAGGTTCTCGTTGATAGCCGCCACCAACTGGCTGGGCCCCTGATAGAGCGCGGCGTCGATCTTGTTGGCCCCTTCCGTCCGTGCGTTCGGGACGAAGAGATCGCGGGGTATCGACAGAATCGACAAGGTCTTGTTATTGGGATTCAGGTGGAGAATCATCACCACGTCGGAATTGACCCCGTTGACGCCCTGGGAGCACAGGCCATAGGCCGCGTTCTGAACCTTGAGCGCGCAACGGTCGGTGGAGCCGACCAACAGGATGTTTGCGGTGCCGGCATCGGCCCCGGTGGTCGGGACATCGAGCAGCCCCCGCACATTGAACCGGTGGATTCGGCTGTTGAGGTACGAGGCATAGCCGACTGTCCCGCCGATCACCACGACGAACACCGCGCCCACTACGCCGAGCGTCCACCAGAGTTTGCGATGCCGTGACCGACTGCTCCTGCCCGGTCCGCTGTTGGCCCTGGCGACCTCATCGCCGAGGGAGCGCAAGCCGCCCTCATCGAAGGTTGAGGAGGTGCTGGAAGCGCCGGCACGGTCCGTTCGGGTCCGGGGGGAATTGAGTCCGAGACCCTCTGGACTGCGGGAAGTCATAGCCCACCACGATACCCAGGAGGGACTCAGACTTGGTGTCAGGCAGTCATCGTGCCTGCTCAGATGGGCTGTCCATCGCACCCGGGCACGATGACCTCGAAGTCATCGGTCCGGATCCGCAGGGTATTCCACCAAAAACGGACGGTCCAGGTCGGCCAATTGTTGGTGATCCGGCCCGCTGCGTTCTTATACCAGCTGGTGCAGTTGGCCGACCACGCTGTCTTGTCCATCTGGCGTTGGGTATGTCGATCGTCGCGCTCGTAGGCGGCCATCCGGACGGCTACGGCGGCCGTTCCCGTTCCGGTGGTGGCCCGGGTCTGGATGGCCAGGGCCTGAAGTACCAGGTTGAGTTGGCGTTCGACCATGAACAGGATCGAATTGTGTCCGAGGTTGGTGTTCGGCCCGTACAGCACGTAGCAATTGGGGAAGCCGGCTACTGCGGAGCCCAGGTAGGCGTGGGCTCCGTCTTTCCAGGCGTCGGACAGGCGCTGGCCGCCCACCCCGGTCACCGGGATGTGCGACAGGAACGCGGTGGTGACGAAGCCGGTACCGTAGATCAAGATGTCGGCCGGATGCCGGACGCCGTCGGCAGTGACGACAGCGTCCGGTTCGATCCGGGTCACGGGCGAGTCGACCACGGCCACGTCCGCTCGGAGCAGCGTCGGATACCAGTCGTTCGAGATGAGGACCCGCTTGCATCCGAGCGGGTAGTCGGGAATTACGGCATGGGCGGGCAATCGATCGTTGACGACCTCGTCCCGGATCCCCTTGCGGAAGAGCGATTGGAGCTGTCTCCCGGCCAGGCTGTCCCGGCGGAACCACAGCCAGCGGATCTCGAGAGTCCAGTAGATCCACCACCGATAGGCCGACCGCAGGAGTGCCCAGTGCCGGAGCGCACGCCGACTGGCGGGACTGTAGGGGTGGTCCTTCTTCGGGCCGATGTAGTTGGGACTTCGCTGGAAGATGGTGGTACCGGCTGCGGCCGACGCCACCGACGGCACGAATTGGATAGCGCTGGCCCCGGTACCGACCACGGCCACCCGCTGGCCGGCAAGGTCGACGGCGTGGTCCCACCGGGCCGAGTGCCACGTCGGTCCGGCAAATGAGCCGAGACCTTCGACCTCGGGGACGTGGGGCCGGTTCAATTGGCCGCAGGCGAACACCACGGTGTCGGCATCCAATTCGTGAACCCCAGATGCGTTGTAGAGATCGAGATGCCAGGTGCCCGACACCTCGTCGTAGGTGGCAGATCGCACTGTCGTGCTGAGCCGCAAGTGTTGTGTCAGGTGATAGCGGTCCACCAGATCTTCGGCATAGGAGAGGATTTCGGGCTGTTCGGCAAACCGGCGCGACCAGTCGGTCTTCGGTGCGAAGGAGAAGGAGTAGAGGTGGGACGGCACGTCACAGGCCGCCCCTGGATAGCTGTTGTCCCGCCATGTGCCGCCGACGCCGTCGGACTGCTCGATGAGTGTGAAATTCCTGACGCCCGCTCGGACCAATTGGATGGCGGCCGCCAGTCCCGATAGACCGCCACCCACGATGGCCACGGTCGGAGTGGGTCGACCCTCGACGCAGGCACGCTTCACTTCTCGTTCGAACGACTTGTGACCGATGTCGAGCGCCATGGTTTCCTTTCCCCCTGCGTCCGCCTTTGCAGCGGCGCGAGACGACGCTACCGGCACCGTGCTCCGGAAGGCGACTGTCGATACCTGGGTCAGGAGCCAAAGGGATGACTGTTCGACGGACCGCGCTCTGACGTGCCCTGGCCGGGAGATCGGCCGGGTGTTCCCGAGGTGTTCAACCGGTGCAAATAATCTAGACACATCGACAAGTCGGTGTTACGTTCCACCTAATCACGAGGGGCTTCGCGACTGCAGTTCCGCTTCACCGGTCGAGTACAACGACGAGAAAGAGGACGCCAGTGCCCGAGGGAATTGAGCCACTTGAGATCCAACCGGAGCACCTCGGGGTCCGCACGGACGAGGAACTGCTCGCTGAGATGGGCTACAAACAGGAGCTCAATCGCTCCTGGTCCGGATTCTCCAACTTCGCGATCTCGTTCTCGATCATCTCGATCTTGGCCGGTTGCTTCACCACCTTCGGTTCCGGGTGGAACGGCGGCGGTCCCGCCGCCATCGCCTGGGGCTGGCCGATCCTTGCCGCTCTGATCCTCTGTATAGGACTCTGTCTGGCCGAGTTGGTGTCGGCCTACCCGACCTCGGGAGGCATCTACTGGTGGGCATCGAAACTGGGTGGCCCGAAGGCTGGCTACTACACGGGGTGGCTCAATCTGATCGGCCTGCTGGCCATCGTCGCCTCGGTGGCCTATGGCTGTGCCACATTCCTCGACGTGACCCTCAGCTTCTTCTTCACCAGCTGGCACGCGGGCAGTCTCAACACGATCTTCTTGTTCTTCATCGGGATTCTCGTCGTCGCGGCGATCGTGAACATCTTCTCGAGCCACCTGCTAGCCATGGTTAACAATGTCTCGGTGTGGTGGCATGTATTCGGCGCTGCCACCGTGGTGCTCATCCTGGTGTTCCTGCCCAGCCACCATGAGAGTGCATCGTTCGTGTTCACGCACTGGATCAACAACACCGGGTTCTTCGGGGGAAGCACCCACGGGTTCGGGTTCATTTTCGTGATCCTGCCCATCGGCGGATTGCTCACCCAGTACACCATCACGGGGTTCGACGCCTCTGCCCACCTTTCGGAGGAGACCAAGAGCGCGGCCGATGCTGCGGCCAAGGGAATGTGGCGTTCGATCTTCTACTCGGCAATCGGCGGCTACATCCTGCTCCTGTCGTTCCTGTTCGCGGTTCAGGATCCGGCCAAAGTCACTGCGGCCAATGGGTTCGTGGCCACGATCTTCTCTCAGGCGTTGACGCCGAAGTGGGGCGGAATCGTACTTCTCATTGCCACTGCTGGCCAGTTCTTCTGCACGATGGCTTGCATGACCAGCTGTTCGCGCATGCTCTTCGCCTTCAGTCGTGATGGAGCTGTCCCGGGACACAAGCACTGGTCGCGACTGAGCTCCCGGCGAGTTCCAGTGGCAGGCGTAGTCCTCACGGCCTGCATAAGCATCGTCTTGACTTCACCGGCCCTCATTCCAGTGAACATCAACGGGGCGCCGACACCCATCGCATTCTTCGCAGTCGTGTCGATCGGAGTCATCGGGCTCTACTGGTGCTTCGCGATTCCGATCTGGCAACGGCTCAAGCTCGGGAGTGCATTCGTGCCGGGCCGGTGGAACCTGGGGAGCAAATACAAGTTCCTCTGCGTCGTGGCCCTCTTCGACGTGGTCCTTGTGTCGGTGATGGCGTTCATGCCCACGGCCAACGTCGGTGTCCCCGGCGTGTCGGGCTTCGCAATGAAGTATGTCAACTACACGATCATCGTCGTCCCTGCGGCCATGATCCTCCTGTGGATCTACTGGCATGCATCAGTCAAGAAATGGTTCACCGGTCCCCGCCAGACCATCAACATGTCCGACGAGGAGCTCGTCAAGGGAATCTGACGTCTTGCGCGGCTCGTTGTCTTCGGGATCCCGACACATGGATGAACGTGGCAATGCCCCAGCTCCGGCTGGGGCATTGTTCGTCCTCTCGCTGGAGGGTCCAGTGTCCCTCAGCCGATGCCTGTCTGCAGGGAAATCTTGATCCGGTCGGGTCGGAAGATGTCCTTGGCGAACTCGATGGCCAAACCTGCAACCGTGAAGGCGGTCCGGGTGATCAGCATCAAGGGGGCACCGGCCTCAACCTCCAACAAGACCGCCTCGTCATTATGGGCGATCACCGGCTCGAGGGACTCGGTGGCCGATGTCGGTCTCTGGCCATAGTCCCGGGCTAAGAGAATGTAGAGCGAACCCGACAGTCCGTGGTGGAGGAGGTCTGGAAACGGCCCGACGGGGAAGTACGAACGCTCGATGGCCAGTGGCTCGCGGCGGACAGTGCGCACTCGGACGATCTCGTGGACCGGGGTCCCTCGTTGCACGGATAGGGCGGCAGCCACGGTGGCATTGGCAGGCAGGGTGTCGGCCGATACCACCCGGGCCCCGGCCCGGAGGTTGGCCCGACGCATCTGCTCGGTAAACCCGGCCATGCCGGTCAGATCGCACTCGATCCGCGGCTCGCGGACGAACGTGCCCCCATTTCGGCCGGACTTCCGCTCGAGCGTCCCTGTTCCTCCGAGCGTGGCGAGGGCCTGGCGGAGGGTCATCCGACTTACGCCGAGGGAGGCGGCGAACGCATCCTCGCGAGGAAGCTTGTCGCCCGGAACCAGTTCGCCCCGTCCGATCAGCTCGGTAAGCCACCGGGCGATGCTGGCGTGGACCGGGGCACCATCCGGCGTAGGAAACGAGGGCGCACCCGTCAACCAGTCGAGCGAGAGGTCGGAATGGTCCATTGTCCGAATGCTACCGGTTGCCCTGCTCAGCACTGGGATCGATGAACTTGTGTCTAGACCTTGAGAGCGCTCATTGGTGGCACTACAGTCGGCACTCCGGCGCCGCCACGGGCCATGACATGTGCGTAGGGGAGCGGAGATGGACGGATCGGAAGTCGACGGCCCAGCGCCGAATCCCGGTGCGAAGCTCCCTGAATCACTGTGCGAGAAGGTCGATGTGCTGCGGGGCCGTCCACTCGTGGTGGCGGAGCTGTCGGGCGGTCTCACCAATCGCAACTACAAGGTGTCCACTTCGGAGGGGACCTACGTAGTCCGGATCTCCGGGGCGGCCACCGGGGCGCTAGCCATCGATCGGGACCATGAGTACCGGAACTCCATCATCGCCGCCGAATCCGGGGTAGGTGCACCGGTACATGCCTACATTCCCGAGGAATCGGCACTGGTCATCGGCTACCTCGAGGGACGCACGTTCACCGACGCCGACTTCGGGCGGCCTGGCGTGATCGAGCAGGTGGCGGACTCGTGTCGCCAGCTCCACGGGGGAGCACAATTCGTAAACGAATTCGATATGTTCGGCATCCAACGGGGCTACCTGACCATCGTCCGACAGTGTGGCTACCGGTTGCCCGATGACTATCTCGGGTTCGGCGATGCCGTCGAGCGGATCCGGGGGGCGCTAGCCGTGAATAGCGGTCCCTCGGTGGCCTGTAATAACGACTTGCTGGCCGGCAATTTCATCGACGATGGCGGCCGGATCCGGCTCATCGACTACGAGTATTCGGGTAACAACGACCCCTGCTTCGAGTTGGGAAATATCTGGAGCGAGTGCCACCTCGACGATGACCAGCTTGAACTCCTGGTGAGCTCCTACTACGGGGTCCGGTTGGCCAACAATCTGGCGCGGGCCCGGCTGTGGGGCCTGATATCGCAGTACGGATGGACGCTGTGGGCCTCGATCCAGGAGGCGACCAGCGACATCGAGTTCGACTTCTGGCCCTGGGGCTTGGAGAAGTACGAACGGGCCGTGGCCACATTCCGCGGACCGCTGCTCGACGGCCTCATTGCTGATGTGCAGCGGGACGACTGACTTTCCGACGACGAATGAGGGATGCGACAGACATGGGCACGGAGAGCAAGCTGCCGGAACGGGCGCGAGTGGTCATCATCGGCGGGGGCATCGTCGGGACGAGCGTGGCCTACCACCTCACCCGGATGGGCTGGACCGACGTGGTCCTGCTCGAGCAGGGCCAGTTGTCGTCCGGGACCACGTGGCATGCGGCGGGCCTGCTCGGCCAGCTTCGTGCGACCGAGGGCGGTACCCGATTGGTGCAGTACTCGGCCCAGCTCTACTCCGAACTCGAGCGTGAGACCGGGTTGGCTACTGGGTTCAAGCGGTGCGGCGGAGTGACGGTGGCCCGAACCGAGGAACGCATGGTGCAGCTGCGGCGCACGGCCGCCACCGCGGAGGCCTACGACCTCGAATGTGAGCTCATCACCCCGGAACGGGCCAAGGAGCTCTACCCGGTGCTGGCCATCGACGACCTGGTGGGGGCCATCTGGCTCCCCGGTGATGGGACGGCCAATCCGGTCGATGTGACCGCCTCGTTGGCCCGTGGAGCACGAGACAAAGGGGCCAGGGTATTCGAGCGGACACGGGCAGTGGGCATCGACCAGGAACGTGGCCAGGTGACCGGGGTGGTGACCGACCAGGGTCGGATCGGGGCCGATGTGGTGGTCAACTGCGCCGGGCAGTGGGCCAAGGCGGTGGGGGTGCTGGCCGGGGTGAATGTCCCACTGCACTCGGCCGAGCACTTCTACGTGGTGTCCGAGCAGATCGAGGGTGTCCATTCAAATCTGCCTATCTTGCGGGACCCCGACGGCTACACGTACTTCAAAGAGGAGGTCGGTGGCCTGGTGATCGGGGGCTTCGAGCCCGAGGCCAAGCCCTGGGTGGCCCCCGACAAGCTGCCCTATCCGTTCGAGTTCCAACTCCTCGACGAGGACTGGGAACATTTCTCCATCCTCATGGAGAGTGCCTTGCTGCGCATCCCCGTCCTCGATCACACCGGCATCCGGAAGTTCTACAACGGCCCCGAGAGCTTCACCCCTGACAACCAATTCATCATCGGCGAGGCACCGGAGCTCCGGAACTTTTTCGTAGGCGCCGGCTTCAACTCGGTGGGAATCGCCTCGGCCGGCGGTGCCGGACGGGCTCTGGCCGAGTGGATTGTCGAAGGCGAGCCCACTGTGGACCTGGTGGCCCAGGACATCCGGCGGTTCGCTCCGTTCAACGGGAACAACCAGTGGCTCCACGACCGGGTGGGCGAAATTCTCGGCCTCCACTACGAGATCCCATGGCCCAACCGGGAGCTGGTCACCGCCCGCCCATTCCGGCGATCGCCCGCCTATCACCTACTGGAAGAGGCAGGAGCACTGTTCGGATCGAAGATGGGCTGGGAACGGGCCAATGTGTTCGCGGTGGCCGGACAGGAGCCCCTCCTGGAGTACACCTGGGACAAGCCGTCATGGCTGCCCTGGTCGGTCGAGGAGCAGAGGCGCACCCGGTCGTCGGTCACCCTGTTCGACGAGACGTCGTTCGGCAAGCTCCACATCGTGGGACGTGATGCCGAAACAGTTCTGCAGCGCCTCTGCACCGCAGACGTGGCTGTTCCGATCGGCCGGTCCGTCTATACCGGAATGCTGAACCGTCGCGGTGGTTACGAGGCCGACGTGACGGTGACCCGACTGGCGAATGACCGGTATCTCCTGGTGACCGGATCGGCATCCGTGCTGCGGGACATGGCCTGGATCGAGCGTCATGTGAGCCTCGATGAGCACGTGGCGGTGGTGGACGTGTCCTCGTCGTACGCCGTCTACGGGGTCATGGGTCCCGGCTCGCGTGACCTGTTGCAGCGGATCACCCGGTCGGACCTGTCGGACGTGTCGTTCCCCTTCGGTGCCAGCCGGGAGATCGACCTCGGCCACTCCACGGTCCGGGCTACCCGGATCACCTATGTGGGCGAACTCGGGTGGGAGCTCTATGTGCCCACGGAATTCGCGTTGGGCGCATACGAAGACCTGTTCGAGGCCGGCGCCGACATTCCCCTGTCCGGAGCCGGGTACTACGCCATCAACTCGCTCCGCCTCGACAAGGGGTACCGGGCGTTCGGGGCCGATCTGACTCCCGACCACAACCCGGTCGAGGCGGGCCTCCGGTTCACCTGCAAACTGGCCACCGACATCGAGTTCGTCGGTCGTCGGGCGGTGGAGCAGGCGGTGGACGAGGGTCCCCGCCGCCGGTTGGTCTCGTTCTGGCTGGACGACTCCGACGTGATGATGTGGGGCGGTGAACTGGTCCTGCGTGACGGTGAGGTCGCCGGTCAGGTGACTTCAGTGGCCTGGTCCGCCACGCTCGGTGCTTGCGTGGGACTGGCCTACGTCTGGCGTCCGGACCGGGAGCCGGTCACTTCCGATCATCTCGGATCCGGCCGCTACGAGGTCAACGTGGGCGGTCGCCTGTGCGCCGCTACCGTCGGGATCAAGGCTCCCTACGATCCGGGCAACGAGCGCGTCCGTTCATGAGCGGCTCCGCCCGTCGACAAATTGTGCCGGCGGTTTGCCTCCTGTTCGCCGGGTCACCAGACTCGATGCCGTGACCGGCAATCCGAATGACCCGGTGTCCTCCGATAGCTCCGGCTCGTACGAATCCGGCGGTGGGTCCGACAGGTCCGACGGTGCTCCGGTGGCTCGTCCCCGCCTGGCCCGGGCCCGGGCGGCGTTCAGCCGTGGGCTGCGTACGCTGCTGGCCCCCGACGGTCTGCCGACTGGCGCATCGGTCGAACTCGAAGCCGCATTAGGGGACATCGGCCGCCAAGTGCTCACTCCTGGGACGGGCCGTCTGCGACGGGTGCGCGCCGAGGTAGCGGCCGCCCCGCCCCGACTCCTCGACTGGATGTCGACCCAGGTGATCGAGCACCCGGCCGTGGTCTATGACGTGGCCGGAGTAGAAGCTCTGTCCTCCCGGCAGACAAAATCGATCCAGGCGGCGGTCGGCACCTTGCAGTTGGCCTTGGTGGGGGCGGCATCAGCCTCGACGCTCGAAGGCGGCCCGATCCTGGCTCTGGCCATCGACGGTGTGGTCGGACAGGTGGCAGCTGTCGTGCACGGAGTGTGCGACTGGTATGACACCGGGTCCTACGTCGTGCGTCGGCTCGATCAGCAGGGCCTGACGGCAGACGTGGGAGAGATCCGGCGGATCACCAATGGCGCGCTGATGTCGAAAGGAAAGACGGTCGACGACCGGATGCTGGCACGCTCGACCGAGTTCCGGCTCATCCGCCGGTGGTCGGGCAACGGACTGGTGGACGCCCTGCCTTTCGGATCGTCACTGGGTAGGTCGGCGGTCAAGGCCGCCGAGCGGATCGACGGCACCGACCTGGCCCACGTGTTGGCTGTGTTGCGGGCCGAATTGTTGCCCGGCTGAGATTAGAGAACTTTGGCCAGGAACGACTTGGTGCGCTCGTGCTGCGGATTGGTCAGCACCTCGGTCGGGTCGCCCTGTTCGACCACAACCCCGCCGTCCATGAACACGACGGTGTCACCCACCTCGCGGGCGAAGCCCATCTCGTGGGTGACCACGATCATGGTCATGCCGTCCCGGGCCAGGTCACGCATGACATCGAGCACGTCGCCGACCAGTTCGGGGTCGAGAGCCGACGTCGGCTCGTCGAAGAGCATCAATTTGGGGTCCATTGCCAAGGCCCGGGCAATGGCTACACGTTGCTGCTGACCGCCGGAGAGCTGGTTCGGGTAGTTGTCCACCTTGTCAGCCAGGCCCACCCGAGCCAGAAGTTCTCTGGCCCGGTCCTTGGATGGACCACTTGAGGCCTTCTTGACCCACACCGGCCCCGAAGTGACATTGTCCAGCACCGACATGTGCGGGAAGAGGTTGAAGCGCTGGAAGACCATCCCGATCTCGGCCCGCTTGGCGCATACCTCCCTGTCCTTGAGCTCGTAGAGCTTGTCGCCGCTCTGTCGGTAACCGACCAGGTCCCCATCGACGGCCAACTCGCCACCGTCGATCTTCTCCAGGTGATTGATGCAGCGCAGGAAGGTGCTCTTGCCCGAACCGGACGGTCCGATCAGACACAACACCTCGCCTCGGCCCACGGTCATGTCGATGCCCTTCAGCACCTCGAGCCGACCGTAGGCCTTGTGGACCTTCCGGGCCAGGACCATGGGGACCGCGACCGTGCCGGAGGAACGCGCAGCGATGGTCGGCCTGGCGTCAGTCATGGGGTGCCGCCACAGGAGCTGACGTAGGGGCCGGTGCAGTCTGGGGCCGAACGTGGCGCAGGCTCGTTCGAAGCTGTTGGAATGGTGTCGGGGGCAGCTGCCTCGACGAGCCCCGGGCGTAGTAACGCTCGACATAGAACTGCCCGACGGTCATCACCGAGGTGAAGAACAGGTACCAGAGGCTGGCCACCATCAGCAGCGGGACCACCTCGTAGTTGGAGTTGGAAATGTTCTGGGTGGCCTGGAAGAGTTCCACCACCGAGATTGTCGACAATAGCGACGTGGTCTTCAGCATGGAGATGGTCTCGTTGCCGGTCGGGGGGATGATCACCCGCATGGCCTGGGGGAGGACGATCTTCCGGAGCGTCAATCCCTTGGACATGCCCAAGCTGGCGGCGGCCTCGGTCTGGCCTTCATCGACCGAGATGATGCCTGCCCGGACGATTTCGGACATGTAGGCGCCCTCGTTGAGGCTCAGGCCGAGTGCGCCGGCCACGAACGTGGTGATCAGAGTCGTCGAATTGAGCGTGAGCAATGCTGCGCCGAACGGGATTCCAAATGTCAGGTGCTGGTAGAGGTAGCTGATCCCTACATACCAGAAGAACAACTGGACCAGCACCGGTGTACCCCGGAAGAACCAGATGTAGATCCAGGCCGAGCCTGACAGGAGCCGGTTCGGCGACAGCCGCATGACGGCCAGGCCGATGCCGATGGCGACTCCGGCCACCATTGCGATGACGGTGAGTTCCAACGTGACGACGATCCCATGGAGGATGGGTGCAGTGAACAGGTAGTGGCCGACCACGCCCCACTGGAATCGGCCCTCACGGGTGCCACCCCGGACCACGTGGGAGAACACCAGCGTGTTCACCAGCATGGCCAGCAGTACGAGGATGATCCCGCTGGCTATCCAGCGCCACGGGTGGCGCACGGGGACGATCTTCAATGTCGACGGGTCCCGACCGAACCGCTCGTCAGGGACGGGCAATCGGTCGGGCGCATCGGTCATCGGTCAGCCCGGTGGTCCCTTACGGGACTCAGCTGGTGCCGCCGTTGACGGTGGCCGTGGTGATGGCCCCAGCTTGCACACCCCACTTGGTGAGGATCTGGTTGTAGACGCCATTGGCGATCAGCAGGTTGACAGCGGCCTGTACCGGGGCGGCCATACCGTTGCCCTTGGGGAGGGCGAGACCGTAGGGGGCGACACCGATGGGGGCTCCGCTGTTCTGGAACACGCCGTTCGAGGTGGCCACGATGTAGGCAGCCACCGGCGAGTCGGCGAATCCGACGTCGGCCCGGCCACTGGAAACGGCCAGGTTGGCCTCGGTCTGGGTGCCGAACGTGAGGACATTGGCCTTGGGCTTGCCGGTGGCGACGCACTTGGCCGCCTGGGTCTTGGCGTCGGTCTCCTCGGTCGTGCCGTTCTCGACGGCGACGCTGTGCCCACAGAGCGAGTCGAGCGAGGTGAAGATGGGGCTGCCCGATTTCACGTAGAACGACTCTCCGGCACTGAAGTAGTCAACGAAGTCGACGACCTTCTGGCGGGCCTTCGTGTCGGTGAACGACGACGCTCCCATGTCGTACTTGCCGGCGGCCAGGCCCGGGATGATCGTGGAGAAGGTGGCGTTGACCAGCTTTGCCTTGAGTCCCATGGTCTGGGCCAGTGCGTTCGCCAGGTCAGCGTCCATTCCCACGATGGTGGTTCCGTCGGAGGCCACGAACTCGTTCGGGGGGTAGCTGGCGTCGAGGGCGACGTTCAGCGACCCGGACGAGTGGATCGAGGCGGGAACGGTGGCGGCAATGGCCGTATTGGTCTGCTGGGTCGGGATCACCGTGGTCGGAATTGGAGGGGTTGACGTCGTCGTGGTCGCCGCTGATGCAGCCGTCGTGGTCGTCGTGCTACTCGAGTTGCTCGAGCAGGCCGAGGCGATGATGGCCGAGGCGACGATAGCCAATGCCGCAGCGGTCTTCTTCACTCCATGAGTTGGCGTTCGCACTGGTGAACCTCCAGGTAGTCAGTGTTGCGGGATCAAGTTGCCCAAGTGTGCCACGCCTTCCCGATCCGCGGGTGTTTCACGTGAACTCGGGCAGAGTCGGTCGACGTTTGTCGGGAGACCGCATTCGCGACAGAACCCCGGCCGCTTGATGGCGACCGGGGTTCTCAAGTACGTCTACCTCGTCGCTGTGAGCTTTACACCGTGACCGGGGTCCGGACCTCGTCTGCGGCCTGGGGTGGACTACCCGAGTCTCCGCTGCCACCGACCTTCTCGACCTCTTTGTAATGCTCCCGCCAGATCAGCCGGTGGATGCGGGTCCACCGGGGGATGGACCGTACCCCCGGAATGAAGGGAACCAGGGCCAGCAGCGCGGTCAGGATGATCATCAGCGAGAAGACCTGGAGGTCGGCGTTCGACGAGGTCTTCATCGGGGGCACCTGATACCAGAGTGTGTAGAGCCAAAGCCACGCCTGGCCCGGGTACTGTCCAGTCTCATTCATCATCCCCCACTGATTGCCGGACAGGTGCTGTCCGTCGGCCAGGTTGGCCAGATAGGCACCGTCGGCGATGAACAGAAGTGGCTTCGTGTAGTCGGTCCCGTAGAACTGTCTGGAACTCAGTAGCGATCCGTCGACGCCACCGCTGCGGGCCATGGCCGTTTCGGCGGCGATGAGTGTGGCAACGGGCCCGTAGTCGCCTGCCGGGACCATCAACTTGCCGTTGGCAAATGTGGCGTTGGCCACCGTCTTTTCGTACGCCGTGGTCCAGGTGCCCTGCTGGCTGGCCGACGCCGACGTGTACTGGTTCAGTGCCGCCCGGACCTGGGAGTCGTTGGTCAGGGTGGCCAATGGGCCCAGCACGAAGTCGTTGGCCGTATCGATCGGGTGATGCACGCCGAGCCACTTGGCCGGTGCGAGCGGCCCGATCGACTGGGCTGTGCCGTTCAGGTTGTAGGGCGGTCCATAGCCGGCCAATCCGCTCGTGCCGTCGAGCTCGGTGGCTGCCGTCTGGGCGAAGTCGACCGGATTGCTGTTCGACCACGACTTCACAGTCACCGGTGTGTCGTCGGGGGAGCCGAAGACCACGGCCAGCCCGGCGACCAGGATGCAGACGACGACGAAGGAGATCAGGAACTCCTTGGCCAGGTCGTACTTCTCATAGCGGCCGTGCCAGGCGACTGCGTCACGGTCCACCTTGAACGGACGAGTCTTCTTGTGCGTGTCGGCACTCATGCCTGCACCTCCGCTCCGCTCGTGGCCACAGCGGAGGCACCTTCACCTGGTATTTCGCCCTTGGCCGGAAACGGTGTGACAACTCCCCGGAGGCGGACCATCAGGACGTGGATCCCGACAATGGCGACGATGCACAATGGCAGCAGCACGATGTGCCACATGATCATCTGTCCGAAGTTGGTGACGTTGAAGATGGCGCCGGCCCCGGTCGAGTTGATCCCGTCCTTGGCCTGGGTGCTGATCCACTGGGAGTCGAAGTTCTGCTGGCTCAGGTAGCCGGTGAAGGCCGCCCCCACCGAGACCAGGAACGAGACGACCCCGGTGATCCAGGTGGCCTTCCGCTTGCCCCGCCACGCGGCCATGAAGAACTTGCCCCACAGGTGGATCACCATGGCGAACATGAAGATCTCCACCGACCACAGATGGAGAGAGTTGACGAACAGTCCGGTGGAAGACACATGCCACCAGTTCGGCCCGAAGATGGCGAGGACGAAGCCGGTGCCGATCACCACGATCAGCGCGGCGATGGTCGTGACCCCGAATACGTAGATCCAGGACGCCACGTAGGCGGGCTGGCGGTCGGGCAGGAGCTTCTGGGGTGGCAGAGCCTCAACCGCGGTGTTGCGGATCTTGGCGGTCCACTGATCGGCATCTTCGGGACGCCCGGCGGCCTTGTCGAGGTCGGCCTGGTCGGGTCGCTCGGTCTTCGGGGCGACGATGGTCATCGCTCTCCTCCCTTGTGGCTCTTGAAGGGAATCAGGATCGCAGCGAAGAACACGATCACCATCAGGATGATGACGATCAGGTTTCCGTAGGACATCTGGATGAATCCCCAGTGGATGTAGTTGCCCGGGTGGTTCAGATTGACAAGGCTTCCGAACACGGTCCCGAACATGAGAGCGATGGTTGACATGAATTGACCTCCTGAAATGAGATTACGGACCTCTACGGAGTGACCACAGGGCCGAAAGTCCCTAGCCACGAGGACAGATGACCATTTGTCGCCTGCAGTTCGTGATGATCGATAGCTGTCCAGGCGCTGGCACCCGCTCGCAGGCGTGATACTCCCAATGGATAGGTTGGGCCACGTGACACATCCCGGACCCGTGGCATTGGGCAGAAGCGTGGTGGTCCGCCTCGGCGCGGAGCCGCCGGAGGCATGGGCGGCCGTACCGCGGATCGTCGTCAATCGGGACACACTCCTTGCCCCCACCCAGGTGGTGGAGGCGTTGCACGAGATGTGGTCGCAGCGCCGTCCGGTCGTGATCGAACTGGGTGTCGACCCCGATGAACTGCGGGATCCCGAGCGTTATGCAGGGCCCGTGCATGCCCTCACACCCCGGTTCACCTTCTGGCGCGAGCGGCTCCAGTTTCTGGTCTGGGCCAACGCCTACGACGCTCGGGACGACGACGTGGTGTGGTGGCACGGGCGCAAGGTGGCCCGACGCCTGGCCGAAGTGGGTGTGGCTGAAGCCGGTCCGGCCGACGTGACCCGGCTGGACGGCACACCGCTCTGGATCGACGGTGGCCCACCCGATCCCCCGGATCCGGGTGACGGGACCGAGGTGGTCCACCGCTGGACGGCCGAGGCCGGGGGACTCGCCGCCTCGACCCGTCGGCCTCCCGAGGCCGACCTGGCTGTAGACCAGCTGGCTGCCGTCGACCACGCTGCCGGCCCGGCCCGGGTGATCGCACCTGCCGGCTCCGGCAAGACCCGGGTACTGACCGAGCGGCTCCGGCTGCTTGTCCAGCGGGGCACCCATCCCGGCGCCGTGACTGCTCTGGCCTACAACACCCGCGCCGCCGAGCAGATGCGCGCACGTGCTTCCGACGTGGTCGGTCCCGCCGGTCCTTACGTTCGCACGCTCAACAGCCTGGCTCTCTGGGTCTGCAACACGCTGGATCCGGCCGGCCCGGTGCAGGTGGTCGACGAGATGGGAGTACGCGACCTCATCGGCGAGTTGTTCGAGGTGAAGCGACAGATCAATTCCGATACCACCGCTCCGTTCCTGGCCGCCTTGTCGCTGATCAGGCTCGGCCTGGTGTCGCCGGCGGCTGCAGAGGAGGCGTATCCCGACGCCTCGGGCATCGCCGAAGGGTTCGACGGGTATCGGGCCACCCTGGCCGACCGGGGTCTGGTTGATTTCGACGAGCAGATCTACCGAGCTATCGAGATCCTGGCCTCGGACCCTGCGGCCCGAGCCTCCGCCCAGGCTCGGTGCCGGAGGATGCTGGTCGACGAGTTCCAAGACCTGACTCCGGCACATCTCCTGCTCATCCGACTGATGGTGGCGCCGGGCTACGACTGCTTCGGGGTCGGTGACGACGACCAGGTGATCTACGGCTACACGGGGGCCACACCGGAGTTCCTGATCGACTTCGCCGACTATTTTCCGGGGGCGGGCGACCATCCACTCGAAGTGAACTACCGCTGCGCGCCGGCCGTTGTCGATGCCGCCGGCCACCTGCTCACCTATAACCGCGACCGGGTGCAGAAGACGATTCGGAGCCCCGAGGGCCGGACTGACCCGCCCCCGATGACGGGTGGCCCGCTGACCGGAGCGGGGCCGGTGGTGGTGAAGTTGACCACGACCGACGCCATGGCTGCGTTGTGCGTCGACGTCATCGAGGCATGGCGGTCCGACGGAGTGGATCCCTCTGACATCGCCGTGCTGGCCCGGGTGAATTCATCCCTCCTGCCCGTCCAGGTGGCGTGTCTCGAATCCGGCGTGCCGTGCACTACGCCGTTGACCACCCAGGTGCTGGCTCGAACCGGAATCCGGACAGCGTTCGCCTATCTGCGGATCGCTGGCGACCCCGGTGCCATCCGCCGCGAGGATGTGCGTGACACCATCCGCCGTCCTTCCCGGGGTATCGCCCCCATGGTCGTTGATATGATCACCAAACAGCGCACCACGTCGATCGCCGAACTACGGCGTCTCGCCTCACGACTGTCGGGTCGGGACGTGCCGAAAATCCTGGCCTATGCCGACGACCTCGAGGTGGTGGTCGGAGCAGCCGGACGATCGACGTCCCACGCCCTGCGGGCCATCCGGGAGGGCATCGGCCTCGACGCCACCCTTGCCACCCTCGACGCCTCCCGGTCCGGCGCTGACCGGTCTACCCACGCTGACGATCTGGCCGCGCTGGAGGCGGTTGCTCCGTTCCACCCCGATGCCAGCACATTCGCCCACTGGCTGCGCGAGGTTTTGGGCCGACCGGCCGCTTCCGGCCCGGGGGTCGAGTTGTCGACGATCCACCGCATCAAAGGCAAGGAGTGGGACCGCGTCCTCATCTTTGGGGCATCGGTCGGCCTAGTCCCCCACCGGTTGAGCGAAGACGTGGAGGGTGAGCGCCGGGTCTTCCACGTGGCCCTCACCCGCGCCGCAGTCCAGGCTGTCATTCTGGCCGATCGCCAAGCCCCGTCGGTTTTCCTGGCCGAGTTGGACGGGACTGCTGCTCACACGCCGCCGCCGGCGACCGATGGGGTGCGATCAGCTGCCACGGTCCGCGCCGACCGGCGGCGTGGGGGTACAGGGCCCACACCAGGTGTGGCGCCCGGGTCCGGAGGTCCCGGGGAGGCGGCGTTGCGGGCCTGGCGTTCCTCGGTGGCCCGCAAGGACGGAGTTCCTGCCTACGTAGTGCTGAACGACAAGGAGCTGGTGGGGATCGCCGATCGGAACCCGACGACCCTGAGGGACCTTGGCCGGTGTCGGGGCATGGGACCGATCCGCCTCGAGCGCTGGGGTGACGAGATCCTTGGTGTCTTGGAGAGCGCTCTCGAATCGCCTGCCCGTCCCTGACCTCCACTACCACTCCCCCGGATAGGAGTAGAGGCAACCCGGATACGGTGGTCCTGACCCCCAGAGTCGGATTGCCCATGGAATTCGGCATCCAGTTCGCCAACGTCACGCTGCCCGGAGGGCCGGAGGCCATCGGGCCGGTTCTAAGCCTGGATCCACCGACCCACGATCTGGCGGGGCATCAAATCGAGTGGCCGACACCGGGGGACGCTATGGAGGGTCGGGCGGCTTCGGACTCACTTTTCAGCGACGTGCGGGACGCGTGACATCAAGAGTTTGTGATTCTCACGAGTTGTCAGTGCCGTCCTTCGGTCGTCTGCGGTGCACCTGCCGCGGGCGGGGCGATTACACCGGGATGGGCGGAAGGGCACGCAGGAGTTCGAGGCCCCGTTCGAACTTCTTGGCCCACGGCCACTCGAGCGGAGCCCGCAGCGTGGGCGTGCCGGAGATGTTGACCAGTCGTCCGGGCACCGATAGGTAGCGCGTGCGCACGGTGCGGGCCACGACGAGGTGGTCCTTCGGAGTGATCTCACCGAGCACGGCGGTCCAGCGGATGAGATTGTGGGCCAGGGCGGCACACACGAGCCAGGCGGCATTGGCGTTGAAGTTGCCAGAAGGAACGTGCTCCATGCCCGCTCCCTCCTTCAGGTCCTTGATGGCCAACTCGACGGTGGCGTGGGCTCGATGGAAGGCGTCCACCTCGACTGCACTGCCTTCCTGGTCGGTCAGGAAGGCGAAGTGGCGCCATTCGGGCCACAGGGTTGCTTGGCGACCAATCAGCTGGGTCCGGCGCACCACGAGTCGGCGTCCCTTGTAGACGCACTCGGCCACTTCAGCTACGCCATCGCACGTGTAGTCGATGGGTGTCCATGCTCCCTCGTGGATGGCCGAGACCGCTGTGACCACGGACTTCACCATAAGGACCCCCATCGTGTAGCCGACACCGAGGCGAGCGAGGGTAGCGATGGTGGCATTCGACCAGAACCCCGAGTCGAAGCGCATGACCAGCTCACCGGTGGCTCCACCACGTCGGAGCCGGGCCACCAGTTCTTCGATGAACCGTTTGGTCCCCCGCTGGGTGTTGGCCGAACCTCTGCGCATCCGGATGTGGAGTAACTCACCGGTGCCGGCCCGGGTGGCGAGGAGGGGGTGGTAGCCGAGTTCTTTGGTGTAGCCATACCCGGCCCCGTGCTTGGCCTTGCCGCACACCGCACAGATGGTGGAGTCCAAGTCCACCACCAACCGATCGTCGCCCGGACCGGCACCCGACGACCATGCCCGGCGCAGTGCTTCAGCGAAGACCGCATCGAGTTGGCGGACGTGGCCAAAGGTGAACGCTCGCAGGAACGTCCCCAACGTGGATGGTGCCATCACTCGATGCGGGAGGACAGCCTGGGTGGCACCGGATCGCAGCACGTCAGCGTGATCGATGTGGCTGCCACCCGCCACCATGGCGTGCACCAAGGTGAGGACCTTGCGTCCGGGAAGCGCTCCACCAACACGACCCGACAAGTCGACCATCTCGTTGATCAGAGCTTCGAGACGCAGCCGGACCACCAAGGTGGCCACCAGCAACAGCCCGGCGTTGGCCACCAAGTTCGGCTCATCGAAGGTCACGTCGATGCGGTCGATTCCACGCGATACTGAACTCACAGAAAGTGCCTCCTTGAGATGGGTGAGATGACGACCTAGAACACCGTCATTTTCCCAGCTTGGG
>JAYVYR010000069.1:0-13759 GCA_043784065.1 Acidimicrobiaceae bacterium | reverse complement strand
CAACTCCATCGCCGCCATCGATCCCGCCCTTCTGCGGCCGGGCCGGTTCGATCTGATCATCCCAGTGGGGGCGCCCGACGAGGCTGAGCGGGCCGAGCTAGCTGCCGAATTCCTGCCAACCGGCGACCCGGCCGAGGTTGCCGCCAACACCCCCGGCTTCACGCCGGCCGACTTCGCGCTGGTGGCCCAGCGGGCAGCCCAAATGGCCTTCGACCGGGCGCTGGATGGTGAGGGTGCCGAAGTTTCCGGCAGCGACATCCTGGCTGCCGTGTCCTTGACCCGTCCATCCGTCAGTATCGGCTCGGCCGACCGGTTCGCTGATGAGGCAGAGCGGTTCTCAAGACTCTGACGGGACCGGGTCCCAGCACCGTTCGGTGGTCTGGACACCTGGTGTCGGGACCCTGGCACCGCTCCCGGCAGTCGGCAGGAACTTTTGGTGCGTGTGCGAGGAGGTCCACCGATGCGATTCGCCGATACCCCTACCGTCGAGGTTGCGGTGCACATCGAGGCCCCGCCATCGAACGTATGGGCCTTGGTGACCGATTTCAACGTACTCGCCCAATTTTCAGACGAATTCCGAGGCGGCGAGTGGCTGGATCCGTCGACCGACCCGGGCCTGGGCTCACGGTTCCGCGGAAGCAACGAGAACACGAGGGCGGCCTGGGAGGTCACGTGCACCGTCATCGATTGGGAGCCGGACCGGGCCTTCGGCTGGTGCGTCGAGGATCCGTCCAACCCGGTGGCCACCTGGCGATTCACTCTCGGGCCTGACGGTAGCGGAACCCGACTCTCCTACCGGGCCCGGATGGGGCCCGGGCCATCCGGGGTGACGTCGTTCATCGCCGAGCACCCCGAGAACGAGGAGCGGATCGTGGAAGGCCGGCTGGCCGCCTGGACGGCGAACATGGAGTCCACCGTCGATGGCATCCGGGGTCTTGCCGAGGGCGCGCCCAGCCCCGACTGACCTCGGGCCCGCCACCCGACGACGACATCTGACGTCAGTCGCCGCCCAAGAGGTGTTCCCACGCCGCCGCCAGGGCCTCTTCGTCCCCTTCGACCTCGACCACCTTGCGCCGGGCCGACATACCGGCCGTGATCCGCACCGCCCGCTGGGCGACGCCAAGGGCCTCCGCCACGGCAGCCACGACCGCACGGTTGGCCCGGCCGTCGGTAGGTGGCTTTCGCACGCGCACGACCAGTAACCCGTCGTGACAGCCTCCGACGGCGGTGCGCGGCGACCGGGGCCGGACGAGGACGGTGCGCTTCACCGGCCAGACTGCCACGGCACCAGCCAGGTACCCGATCGGATCGGCACTAGAACGGACGGATGTCCAATCGCGAGCTGGTGGTGCTCGGCTCGGCCAGCCAGATCCCCACCCGACAGCGCAACCACAACGGCTACTTGCTGCGGTGGGACGACCGCTCCATCCTGTTCGACCCCGGTGAGGGAACACAGCGTCAACTGCTGCTGTCCGGAGCATCGGCGAACCGCATCCACTCCATCTGCATCACCCACTTCCACGGCGACCACTGCCTCGGTCTGCCCGGCGTGCTGCAACGGCTGTCCCTCAACCGGGTTACCCACTCCATCGAGGTGCTGTACCCATCGAGCGGGCAGGTGTACTTCGACCGCCTCCGACACGCCTCGGCCTACCAGGACCACCTCGATGTGCGGCCGGTGCCGGTGGACGGCGACGGACCGGTGGCCGGCGACGACCATCTCACCATCGAGGCCGTGCGCCTCGACCACGATCCCGAGACATTCGGTTGGCGGGTGGTGGAGCCCGATGGAATCCGCATGCTGCCTGACCGCCTGGCCGCCCTCGGGATCGAGGGTCACGACATCGGGCGCCTATCCATCGATGGTGTGCTCGAGCACACGGGCCGGTGGGTCGGGATCGACGAGGTGAGCAGGCCCCGGCGAGGCCAGAGGATGGCCTTCGTGATGGATACCGGGATGTGTGACGCCGCCGTCGAACTGGCCGGAGATGCGGACCTGGTGGTCTGCGAGGCGACCTTCGCCACGGACGACATCCATCTCGCCCGCCGCTACCGGCATCTCACAGCGGCTGACGCCGCACGGATAGCCCGCGACGCAGGGGCCAGGCGATTGGTGATCACCCACTTTTCACAGCGCTACCCTGACGCGCAGGTGCTGCTCGACGAGGCCCGGGCAGTCTTCGACGACGTGGTGGCCGCAGTCGATCTCCTGCGGGTGCCGGTGCCCGCCCGTCTGGACTGAAACCGCATGGGGTCGACCGTCTGGTCTGAACACTGCCGGTCAGGCGGGGGGCGCGAAGTAAGCGTCGCGCAGGGTCCGCTTCAGAATCTTCCCCGACGCGTTCCGGGGCAGCTGTTCGTCGGCGAACTCGATGCGGCTCGGGATCTTGAAGGGAGCCAGTGACTCCGCCAGGAAGTCCTTCAGTTCGTCGGCGTCGAGGTCCGCTCCGGGCTGGCGGAGGATGACACAGGCCACCTCTTCGCCGAGCCGTTCGTGTGGTACCCCGAACACTGCGGCCTCGTACACGTCACCGTGTTCGTAGATAGCGCTCTCCACTTCGGCGCAGTAGACGTTCTCACCCGCTCGGAGCACCATGTCCTTGGCCCGGTCCTCGATGTAGAGGAAGCCCTCGACGTCGACCCGCCCGAGGTCGCCCGAAGCCAGCCAGCCGTCGACGATCGTTTCGGCAGTGGCTTCCGGTTTGTTCCAATAGCACCGGATGATGTTGGGGCCCTTCATCCAGATCTGACCCCGGGTACCGGCCGGAACCGGGTGGTCGTCCTGGTCACGGATCTCGATGTCCATCACCGACATGCGGGCCCGACCGGTCGAGTTGGGGTGGCTGACATAGTCGTCACCGGTATTTCCCGGACCGAAGCCGTTGGTCTCGGTCATTCCGTAGCCGATGTTGGGTCGGCCCCGGGTGAATCCCTTCTCCACCCGGTCGACAAGCTTGGCCGGGGCCGGCGCCCCACCACCGCCCACACTGGCCAGTGACGAGGTGTCGTACTTCGAGAATGCCGGGCTCTCGAGCATGTCCCAACTCTGGGTGGGCACGCCCACGAAGGTCGTCACCCGCTCGGACTCGATCAGACGAAGTGCAGTCTCGGGGTCCCAGCGGTGCATCATCACCAGCTTCATCTTCATTCCGAAGCACGACAGCATCACCGGCACGCAGCCGGTCACGTGGAACAACGGGACGATGAGGATGAAGCACGGGGCGAAGGCACCGCCGGTGCCCAATGCGTTCTCGCCCTTGCGGGCGGACTGGACGGTGGTATTGCACCAGAACCCCATCAGCCCGTTGACCACCCCCCGGTGGGTCGAGACGGCGCCCTTCGGAAATCCGGTGGTTCCCGACGTGTAAAGGATGGTGGCGTCATCGTCGGGGCCGACCTCGACAACGGGCAGTGAGTTGCCGAGTTCCACAACTTCGTCGTAGCGGGCCACCCCGGTGGGGTTGGGCTCGAGCTGGTCGCCCCGCACCATGATCATCGGTACGCCACGGGAGTGGGCTGGGGCGTGGGCCCGTTCGATGCGCTCGGGATCGGCGATGAGCAGAGCCAGACCGGAATCCTCGATGGCGTAGTCGAGCTCTGTCTCCGTCCACCAGGCGTTGAGCGAGACCGACACGGCACCGATCGACACGATGGCAGCGAACGACACGATCCACTCGGGAAGGTTGCGCATGGCGATCCCCACCCGGTCACCCCTCGTGATGCCATAGGTATGGACCAGCGCATGCGCCAGGGCGTCGGCGTTCTGCATGGTGCGGTCGAACGTCCAACGCTCGTCCTCGTAGACCAGGAACTCGGACTCGTCCCCTCGGGCACCGGCCAGCATCTGGCCGAGGTTGGGTGGGGCATGCTTGAACACCCGTACCGTGCGACCGTCGACCACATCCTCGACGACCTCAAACACCTGACCGGGCTCAGTGACCTGGGCCAGGGCCTCTTCGTATGTCAGCGACACTGCCGCTTCCTCCTCTACCGCAGGCGGGGCCGGCAGGGTGCAACCGGCGAGAACAGTGAGTGTAGGTCCCACCGGGTATGTCGGCTCCATAGGGCCCAGCAACGAGTCAGGTCTGCGGCGGCAAGCCGGTGGGAGACCCTGCAACCACGGGAGTCGCCGGCTCGTGGACCACCGGTGCGCCGAAGGCGGCCTTTCGGCTGGCTCGGCGGAGTGCGGCCAACACGGGTCGTCCGAGCAAAAGGACGAGGGCGGCATTGGTCAGGGCCCGGGGAATATCGAATCCGAGTGACGTGGTGAGGTCGAAGAGCATGAACAGATGGAGATTGTGGGCAAAGCCCGCACCCGGGACGAATGAGAACTGGGTCGTCGTCCCGGCGCCGAAGGGCCAGAAGTACATGTTGAGCAAGGTTCCGTAGAGAAGGCACGCACCAGCCGCATATGCGCTCAGCAGCCAGATCTCTGATCGACCCCTCAAGGGCGGCAGGCATCCGGCGCCGAACCCGAGCCAGCCGGCACCGAACATCTGGAAGGGAAGCCACGGACCCACACCGCCGGTGATCAGCGCCGAGACCACAAGGGTGAGCACACCAAGCACGAAGCCGAAACCCCGGCCCAGCACGCGACCTGCAGGGATCAACAAGAAGAAGACTGGCTCGAACCCGGCTACCCCGGGACTAGGAATGCGAAGGGCTGCACCGCAAGCGGCCAGGATGCCGAGCAGTGCTATCGCCTTGGCGTCGAGAGACCCCTCAGCCAAGGCACTGAGCACGACCGCCAGGAGCAAGGGCAGGACGGCGATGAATATCCATGGCGCATCGTTGGCATGGGCCTGGTCGAGTGATGCCGATCCGTGCAAGAACAAAGGCCAGGCGAAACCGACGATGCCCACGATCGACGTGACCGCCAAGAGGACCGACGCTCTCGGCCGTAGACGGACAACCGACGTGATGCGGCTTCTTTCAGTCATTGACGGTGTCCGACTCGAGCGCTGCCCGGACTTCGTTCACCGTCAACCACGCATCAGGTGCCAATACCTTGGCCACCTGTGGAGCGAACACCGGCGACTGGCAGACGACATCGCGTGCGGGTCCGTCCGCTACCACTTCGCCTTCGGCCAGGACCACCGCTCGCGTCGCCACCTGGGCCACCAGTTCGACGTCGTGGGTGGCCAGCACCACTGCATGACCGGCGGCGGCCAATTCCTCCAGGACTCGAACCAACCGGGCCTTGCCGGGGTAGTCGAGACCTCGGGTGGGCTCGTCCAGCAGAAGAAGAGGTGGCGCGGGAGCCAAGACCACCGCCAGAGCCAATGCAAGCCGTTGGCCCTCGGAGAGGTCACGAGGGTGCCGGTCGCCAGGAAGGCCGGGAAGCACCCGATCGAGCACACCGGCGGTGGTGCCGGGGGACAGGTGGGTGTCCCGGTCGGCACTGGCGCACTCCGCCGCCACAGAGTCCATGTAGAGGAGAAGGCTGGCGTCCTGTGGCACCAGACCGACCCGAGCGACGAGCGCAGCAGGCGCAAGCGAAGCAGGTGCCGAGCCCCCGACGTCGACCCGTCCCGATGTAGGCGGCCGCACGCCGGCGAGCTGAGCCAACAGCGTCGATTTTCCGGAACCGTTGCGGCCCATGACGGCCACCACTTCACCTTGGTGAATCGTGAGATCAATGGCGTTCAGTGCCATCACCTGGTCATAGCGCACCGTCGCCTTGTCAAGGCGGGCTACCTGGGTGGCCGATTCGGGGGACGGGGTCGGCGGCGGGGTCGGGGTCGCCTGAGCGAGCCGTTCCCGCAGTGCACCCGCCTGACGCCGAGCATCTCGCACGGACAGCGGGAGCGGTGTCCACCCGGCCAAACGCCCGAGATCAACGAGCGGTGGAGCTACGGGCGAGTGCTCCATGATCTGAGCGGCCGGACCGACACGAAGTGCCCCACCCTGGCCAGGCACGAGGACGACTGAGTCGGCGAACGGCAGGACACGCTCGAGACGGTGCTCGGCCAGCAACACGGTCAGGCCGAGGTCGTGGACAAGCCTCGTGAGCGAGTTGAGTACCTCCTCGGCTGCAGCCGGATCGAGGGCAGATGTCGGCTCGTCGAGCACCAGGATCCGCGGAGAGGCGGTGAGAACCGAACCGATAGCCACACGTTGCTGCTGGCCCCCCGAGAGCGTGGCGAGCGGGCGGTAGCGAAGTTCGTGTAGCCCGAGCAGATCGAGGGTGTCCTCGACCCGCCGCCGCATCACATCCGGCGCCAGGCCGAGATTTTCCATCGTATAGGCGAGCTCGTCCTCGACGACATCGGTCACGAAGCTTGCGGTTGGATTCTGGCCAACCATGCCGACCACGTCAGCGAGCTCGCGAGGCGGGAATTCACGAGTCGACCTCCCATCGACCAGGACCTCGCCAGAGAGCCGTCCCCCGGTGAAGTGCGGCACGAGGCCGTTGACTGCGCGCAGCAGCGTCGTCTTTCCCGAACCCGTGGGACCGATCACCACGCAGAGCTCTCCCTCGCCGACGGCAAGGTCGACCCGATCGAAAGTGGAGGAAGTGGCTCCGACGTAGGTAAACGACACATCAACGAAGCGGATCACGCCACCACCTCCGCTCGTGGCGTCGGGCCACGGCCAATCGTGGCATCCGCCTCCTGTGCCCACGGACCCACTGGCTCCACCGGCGCCACCCATGCTGGAAGCAACCCGATCACGATGCCCACGACCGCTAGGACCGGGAGTGTCGGTGGGCCGAGTGGATAGACGACAAACTGGATGCCCAGGGCCCCGAGCATGCCAGCGGCAACCATCGTTGCCACGACGGTGAAACCCGAAGCCGACACGAGCCACTCGGGAGCATGCCACGGGTCGGGTCGATACCTCGTCCGGTTCGTTCGCCGTCCGCTAGTGGCCAGTCCGGCTGCAAGCAACAGGGCACCGACGGTCACGAACGGAATTCCGCCGCCGGGGAGCGACCCCGCAACCAGCACGCCGTAAAGACCGGCAATCACGAGCAGGAGTCCGGATGCAGTACTGAACGAAGCCCAGCGCCTCGCCCCCCGGGTCACCGGAACTCGTCTTCCGTATCCCCTGGCGTCCATCGACGATGCCAGCTGCAACGACCGGTCGAGGGCCCGTTCGAGCACCGGTATCGCCGTGCCGCGCAGGCCGGACAGGCCCCGCGTGGGCCGGCCACGCAGGCGACGGGCGGCCCGCACGTCGCCAACGGCCATCACTAGTTCAGGAGCGAAGGAAAGCGACACGGTGATAGCCACGCCCGCCTCGTACAGCACTGCGGGCAAGCAACGGAGCAGTCGATAGGGGCTGGCCAACGAGTTGGCGGCTCCGAAACAGACCAGGACCACTGCCAGACGAAGCCCTTGCAACACTGCTCCGATAATCGCCTCGGCCGTCACCGGTCCGCCGATGCTGACCCCGGCGGCCCACGCCGGCAGAGGAACGTGGGGCAGCGTGAACAGGACATGTCCGGGCAGGCGGATACCGAACACGATTACGAGGAGGACACGCAGGGCGATCACGATCAGGCCCAGGCGAAGGAAGACCACGATCGAACGCGACCAGGGGGCCGAGGTTCGGCGCGCGGCCACCACGTAGATGACCACCCCGGCGATCAGGAGCAACAGGATCGGATTGGTGGTGCGGGATGCAGTACCCGCCATGCAGGCAGCCCACAGCCACCAGGCCCCTGGGTGGAGCCCCCGGCGATTGGAGGCGGCAAGGGCGAATCGACTCATCGGGTGGGCAACCTCACGGAGTGCGAGGACGCTTGCGCCAGCGGACGAATGCCGCGATGCCCAGGGCGGTGATCAGCAATCCACCGATGATCAATGGGCCAGCTCCGGGTCCCGAAGCTCTCGCTGGGCGATCTGCGACGCCGAGTGCAGCAATGGGAACTGATGGCACCGAAACGCCAGTGGGCGGAGTGTCCGACGTCGACGAGGCCGTCGAGGTCGTCGAAGTCGTCGAAGTGGTTGAGGGGTGCGACGGTGCCTTGGTCGTAGTGGTCGACGGTGCCGGGGTCGTAGTGGAGGTGCCACCGGCCAGGTTCGAACCACCCGGTGCAGGTGCCGCTCCTTTGTTTCCAGGAAGGGTGCCGGGCCCGGAGCGAGGGTCGGTGGGAATGGTTACTGGAATGGTCGACGTCGTCACCGTGCCGGCCACACAGATCGAGTCGTACTGGGCTGCCGAGCGAGGCGGGGGGTCGACCGGTTTCCCCGTTCCAGGATTCTGAAACCGCCACCCCTCGACATCTGGATTCGTGACCCCACCGGAAGCACCACTGCTGGCGTAGGTCCAACCGCTCGTTCCGCCGGTGAAGTACGACCAGTAGATGTAACCCCCCTGCACGATCTGGCCACACCCGGTCGACGGTACGGCGTTGATCGAACACAACAGGCCGCTCCCGTTCGAGTCGTAACCCGGCAGTGCCATCCCCTTCTGCTTCGCGAATGCAGCCAGGGCGTCGTAACGATTGTCGGAAGCGGGCACACTGACGCAGCCCACCACCGGGGTGGTTCCCGTTCCAAAGTCAAGGACGAAGGCCACCGGCACATCACTAGCTGCGACGGCGGCTTCGGCGGTGTCCACGAATGGACGCAAAGCCATTGGGCCGGCGAGGGCGAGGGCCGCAGAGCCCGCCGCGACGATCAAGGCAGCCCGTCCGAGCCGGCGCCGAACTCGGGTGCGCCCGATCGCGGCCGATTGGGGACTGCAGCCATCGATGGCTGCCGCGGACCGGCGCCTGGTGATGGACATGGGACCTTCTCGCTTCCGGGCCATGACCCGGCAACACCGGAATAAGACGGATCCTCTCCGATGACCGAGTCCGTGCCGCTGTTCTCGACGGGCGGGACTCATCAAGCGCCCGAGCGGCATCCCGACTCGCAGCCGTCCCGATGGGATCCGGTGGGCTGCCTACGGTTGCGGACCAGCGCCGGAGTTCGACCGGCTTCCCCGCTCAGGGACTTCAACCTTCTCCACACGATGGTAGCAGCCCATCCCGGTTGACTTCTGGCCTCCGGAACACCCCCGCGCCGCACTCGGCCCCACCGATCGCTGCCCCGACAGTCAACCGTCGGCCGGCCCCAGCCATCCACCCGTGACCTCCCGGATGCACTCTGCGGTGGTGTCGACAGCCGGTCGGGATCCGAACCGCTCGGTAAGCGACACCACATCGCACCCGGCAGCCCGGGCCTCGGCCTCACCATCGGGGGTGCTCCGCCCGGCCACGACCAGGGTGGGCAGTCCACGGCCCTGCGTATCGGCCACGATGCCTCCGACGACCTTGCCCAGGAATGAGCTGGCGTCGAGGGCCCCTTCTCCCGTCACCACCCGGTCGGTGTTCGCCAAGGCACCAGTCAGGCCGACGAGATCGGCCACCAGGCGGTAGCCGGACAGCAGTCGGCCACCGAGTAGGACCAGTCCACCGCCGAGCCCTCCGGCCGCCCCGGAACCGGGCCTCATCGATACGTCGATCCCATAGCGGTCCAGATACCCTTCTGCCACCCGGGTCAGGCGTTCCGTCAACTCGACCACCTGACGCGCGGTAGCTCCTTTTTGCGGGGCGAACCCCCGGACTGCCTCAACGAAAGTGACATCAACGTCACAAGCCACCAACAACGAGATCTCACCGAGGCCGCCCGCTTCCTCCACCGCCCGCAGTGCGCCTAGACCGCCGTCCGTGCAGGCTGAGCCACCGAGACCGACCTCGACCATCCCTCCGGGCCCGACCTGGCGGGCCGCGGCCACGAGAAGCTCTCCGGTGCCTCGGGACGTGGCGGCCATCGGATCGTTCCCCTCGGCTCCGCCGACCAATGCCAGTCCCGAAGCCCGGGCTGACTCGACCACGGCGATCCCGTCGCCGTACCGCCATTCAGCGTCCACCGGATGCCCGTCGGGACCGGTCACCGTGGTCGAGACCAAGACGGGGCAATGGACGGCTGCTGCGCCGAGGAATCCTTCGCCGCCATCCGACATCGGCAAGGCAGCCACCTGCCAGCCGAGCTCGGATGCCGCATCGGACATGGCCGCAACCACTGTCCCGGCATCGGCGGTACCCCGGAACTTGTCGGGCGCTAGGACGACTCGGGGCATACCTCGACCCTACTGAGCCGGCCCAAGGCCGGCGGGCGCTATCCAGGTCAGGGATTCACTCAAGAGATTCCGATCGGCGCACACTCCGGGGCGTTCAGCCCCGCAGCTCCCCATAGGCGTGTCGAACCGACTGGGCGTCGACACCCGCTGCAGGTTCTACGAGGCTCCCACCCCCGAGGCTCCAATCAGCCTGCACGTCAGCAAGCGGCCGTCCGAGCAGTGTGGCTGCCGCCTGTACGCACGCACCGGTGGCCACGGCTTCAGCGATATCGGGCACCACCACCGTCCGGCCCGACAAGTCGGCGAGGACGCTCCGGAACGCCGCTGACCGTGCGCCGCCGCCCACCAGGACCAGCGGGCCGTCGTCCGCGTCCACCAGTCCGTGCAGCGCATCGAGGGCGTCGAGCAGCCCGCACACGACCCCTTCCACTCTGGCTCGGGCCACGTCCTCCCGGGTGACCCCGCCGCGGAGGCCGGACAGCACGCCGGTCGCCGTCGGCCGATCCGGGGTGCCCTCGCCGTCGAAGTAGGGCAGGAGTGTCAGCCCGCGGGCACCGACAGGGGCGGACAGGGCAAGAGCATCGAATCGGGAGGTTGTCACTCCGAGGAGGGCGGCCATCGCTCCGGTCACCCGAGTCGCATTGAGTGTGCAGGCCAGTGGCAGGAAGCCCCCGGTGGCATCGGCGAACCCGGCCACCGTGCCCGAAGGATCGGCCACGGCCCGATCGTTGCGGGTGAATACGGTGCCCGATGTTCCGATCGAGATGCAGGTCTGGCCCGGGGCAAGCCCGATACCGAGTGCGGCCGCCATGTTGTCGCCGGTTCCCGGCCCGACCAGCTCCACCTCTCCAATGTCCAGGGCGGCAAGGCCATCGGAGCTCATCGGGCCGGCCGGTTCGATAGGTCCGAGCACCGTCGGCAGCCGCCCCGCCCAGTCGGCTGGCCCCACCATCTCGTCGAGCAGGTCAACCAACCACGTCCCGTGAGTCGGGTCGAAATAGCCGGTACCCGAGGCATCTCCGCGATCGGCCACCCTGCGGCCGGTGAGGCGGTAGGTCAAGTAGTCGTGGGGCAGCAGCACGGAGCCCACGGCCCCGGCCAAGTCCGGTTCATGCCGGGCCAGCCAGGCCAACTTGGTCACGGTGAAGGCGGCGACTGGCACCGAGCCGGTCAGCGATGCCCACGAAGCAGCACACAATCGAGCCACCAGATCCGCAGCCTCCGGCGCAGACTCGGTGTCGTTCCAAAGCTTGGCCGGAAGCAACACCGATCCCTCCGCACTCAATAGGACCATGCCGTGCTGCTGGGCGGCCACTGAGATGGCCGCCCCCTGGTGGGACCCATCAGCAGTGGCCTCGGCCGTGGCCATGCCAAAGGGCCTCCCACCACGACTCCGGGTCCTGCTCGGAGCAGGGCGGGTGCACCTCGGGTGAGGAGCACGGGCGAACCGACCAGCCTTCCGTCTTCGGCGTCACGCAATTCGACCTTGGTCGACTGGGTGGAACTGTCGATCCCCAGAACCAGCGGCACCGTCAGCCCGGGTCCGTGATGTTGACTTCAGCGGCGGCGGCGGCGGCGGCGGCCGGCCGGCATCGGCATCGGTGCCCACTTCCAGCACGTACCTTCCCGGCTCCTGGAGCCAGCCGCCGTCCTGGCGCACGGCCAACGTGGCCAAGTCGAACGGAACGGAGACCGTTGCCTGGGCCCCGGCTTCGAGCACCACTCGGGCGAATGCCACCAGGCGGCGTATCGGGCGTTCGACCTGAGAACTCGGAAGCCCGGCGAAGCAGTAGAGGACGGTCGAACCACTGCGGTCGCCGGTATTGGTCACCCCGACCTCCAGCCGACCGGCGGTGCCATCCGGGGCATCCATCACCACGTGGGCTGACCGGGTGTCGACCGACCAGGTGGTGTATCCGAGCCCTGCGCCAAAGGGCCGGTGGGCCGGATTGCCATCTGGGTCGAGCTTCCACTGACCGTGGAAGAGGTCGTACACGGCCGTGTCGGCATCCGGATCGAAGTCGACCAGGTGGGACTGGTCGGTGGGGAGAGCAAACGGCAGCCGACCCCCGGGTTCGACGGATCCGGTCAGCACGTCGCCAAGGGCCCTTCCGCCCTCCATCCCCGGGTACCAGACGATCAAGGTGGCCGGCACCTCATCCAGCCATGGCATCACAACCGCTGAGCCGCCCATGACAACGACCACCAGACGGGGACAGGCTTGCAGAGCGGCGGCAATCAATCCCTCGTCGTCACTACTGAGTCGCAGGTTGCGTCGATCGCCCCCTGGTGCGAAGGTCGGTGGGGTCGGAGCTTGGTTGCCCACTCCCCGGTCGGTGAACGGCTGAGCGATGGGATCACTCACGGTGTCAAGACTGGCTGCTTCGAACTCCTCATTCGGTGGCCCCGGTTCGGCGGGAGACGCTGGCGCTGGTGATGGCGGGAACATCGTCATCACCGACTCACTGGTACCTGCATCGATGAACTCGCCCTCGTCGGCTTTGGTGCATCCGACCACCACGACACACAGATCAGCATCTTCGGCCGTCAATGCGTCGGTAGCGTGGTAGCCGACCTCAGCCGCTGGGAACGCCTCGCGAATGCCGTCGAGGAGAGTTGAGACCTCGGGCGGGTAGACGTCGCTCGATCCACCGTCGCCGAGGTTGGCCACGCCAGCGAGTCGACCGAGCACTGCCACACGGACCAGTTCGGCCGACACGGGCAGCAGCGCATCATCGTTGCGGAGCAGGACCATCGACGCCGAGGCCGCCTGGCGAGCCAGAGCCCGGTGAGCCGGCGAAGCCATCACATTGGCGTCGGGGACGGTCTCGAACACATCGGCAAACCGCAGCAGGGTGGCGACGATGGCCTCCACCCGGGCCTCGATGTCGGCGATGGCCAGCCGCCCGGACTCGGCAGCGCCGGGCAGATGCTGAGCCCGCTGCTGGCGGAAGGGCATCTCGATCTCGAGACCGGCCGTGACCGAGAGCACCGGGTCGTGGAGACCGGCGATGAAGTCGGATGTGACGAAACCGTCCCACCCCCACTTGCGGCGGAGGATGTCCGTCAGCAGGACAGTGTTCTCACCACACCAGTTTCCGTTCACCAAATTATAGGCCGACATCACCGAGGCCACTCCCGGGTCAGCCACAGTGCGGAAGTGAGGCAGGTACACCTCATGCAGTGCCCGCTCATCGATCGACACATCCACCCGGAACCGGGCCTCCTCCATCGAGTTGCAGACGAAGTGCTTCATGCATGCCATCACGTGTCTCTGGAGACCCCGGGTCAGAGCTGCCGCCAGCTCCCCCACGTGGTGGGGATCCTCGCCATAGGTCTCCTGGGCCCGTCCCCAGCCCGGATGGCGCAATAGATTCATGCACACGGCACCGGTGTACGTGGCGCCCATGGCACGCAGCTCGAGCCCGATGGCCTGCCCGATCCGCTCCTCGAGTTCGGGGTCGAAGGTGGCTCTGCGGGCCATCGACACCGGGAAGCACGTGGCTGGACCGATCACGCACCCACGGGGCCCGTCGGCGAAGTGGATGCCAGGGATGCCCAACCGCTCGACGACGGCTGCAGGCCACGGGTACCCGTGGTAGCCGCCGGAGACCATGTCGACAATCCCCTCCCAGAACTCGATATCGCCGTCGAGGCAGCCGAGCTGCTCCTCGATCGTCATGGC
>JAYVYR010000068.1:0-3537 GCA_043784065.1 Acidimicrobiaceae bacterium | reverse complement strand
CTCGGTGAAGGAGTTGCCTCCTCCACCCGTCCCGACCCACAGGCCAAAGGACTGGGCGAGTACCTGCGCAGCCGTCTGGTCGACGTACCGGTCCATCTGGTGCCGCACTCGTCCTAATCTGGGCGCCCGGAGGGTCGGCCACCTCCACTTGACCCGGATCCGCCGGGCCCGGCAGCGGCCGGAGTAGCGCCAGGAGGCACCCATGGACTTTTCCGAATCCGACGAGATCCGCATGCTCCGCGAGGCGGTCAGTTCAATTGCCGCCAAGTTCGGCCACGGGTACTACATCGAGAAGGCCCATGCCGACGAGCGGACCGATGAGTTGTGGAGCGCCGTAGCCGAGCAGGGCTTCCTCGGGGTCAACGTTCCCGAGGAGTACGGCGGTGGCGGTGGCGGGATCACGGAACTTGCCGCCGTGGCCGAGGAGCTGGCCGCCCAAGGCTGCCCGCTGCTGGTCATCGTGGTATCGCCGGCCATCTGCGCCACCATCATCGCCAAGTTCGGCACCGAGGCTCAGAAGCAGCGGTGGCTGCCCCGCTTCGCCACCGGCGAGCTGAAGATGGCCTTCGCCATCACCGAACCCGACGCCGGGTCGAACTCCCACAACTTGGCGCTCACGGCCACCAAGGATGGTGACCTCTACCGGCTCAATGGACAGAAGTACTACATCTCGGGCGTCGACGAGTGCGAAGCCATCATGGTGGTCACCAAGTCGGGCGTCGACCCCGACACGGGGCGGGGGCGCCTCTCCCTCTTCGTCGTCGACACCGATACCCCCGGGCTCGACAAGCAGGTGTTGCCCGTCGAGATCACCGCCCCCGAGAAGCAGTTCACGCTCTTCTTCGACAATGTCGAAGTCGAGGCCGACCGCCTGATCGGCGACGAAGGCGAAGGACTCCGCCAGGTCTTCTTCGGGCTCAACCCTGAGCGCATCCTGTCGGCTGCCACCTCCAACGGGATCGGCCGCTATGCCCTCGACAAAGCAGCCGCGTACGCGTCGACCCGCGAGGTATGGGGTACTCCTATCGCCCGCCACCAAGGGATCGCCCACCCCCTGGCCAAGTCGAAGATCGAGGTGGAACTGGCCCGGACGATGACGGACAAGGCGGCCTGGTACTGCGACCACGACGGCGACTCGCCACTGGCCGGCGAGACCGCCAACATGGCCAAGTACGCGGCCGCCGAGGCCACGCTGGCCGCCCTCGACCAGTCCATCCAGACCCACGGCGGTAACGGCATGTCGACCGAGTACGGCATCGCCGACCTGTGGGGCATGGCCCGCCTCCTCCGGATCGCCCCGGTCAGCCGCGAGATGATCCTCAACTACGTGGCCCAGCACTCCCTCGGTATGCCCCGCTCCTATTGAGTCGTCCCTGAGTAGGTTTTCGGCGATGACGTAGCAGGCACCTCGTGGTCATGGGAGGCTATGCCCATGCTCGTCGCGTTCTCTATCACTCCGATCGGAACTCAGGAGTCGGTGGCAGACCTCGTGGCCGAGGCGGTGCGGATCGTCCGGGCCAGTGGACTGCCCAATGAGACCAATGCCATGTTCACCAATCTCGAAGGCGGATGGGACGAGGTCATGGCCGTCATCAAGGAGTGCACCGAGATGGTGGGCCGGGAGTCCGGGAGGGCATCAGTTGTCGTGAAGATCGACCACCGGCCCGGTGTCCCCGACGACAGGATGCTGGCGAAGGTCGAGGCGATCGAGGCGCGCCTGCAGTAGCGGAGTGGGGTCTGCAGACTCGACCGGTGGACGCCCCAGTTCAGGGTGAGGTGAACATCGCCTGCAGTCTGGTTTCGGCATCGATGAACAGGCCACCCTTCCTCTGCCGGAGCATCCGGCACTTGCGGCAATGGCGTCGGCATTACGTGAGACCGGATCGTGGGTCGAGATCGTCGATGACGACTGGCGGTACGTCTACGTCACCGATGATCTGCGTCTGAGCTACGGGTGACTGCTCGAACACGCGTCAGTCCTGATCGGCGAGGACTGCCTCGGAGTTGCGGCTCTCGCCGCTCGTCTGCGCTAGCGAGCAGGCCCGAACACGGTCGAGTTCTTTCGCGAGGCATTGGTCGGAACGGGAGGGCAGATGACCGGCGACATTGCCGGCTGGCGCGCTGCGCTACGAGCACTCATCGCTCCCGAGCTATGTGATCTCGTCGACGAGTTGCCGAACGCCGCTACTACAACGGCATGGTCGTTTCCGGGCCATTCGACATTTTTTGCCGGCGCGGTAGTGGGCTGCCGCATAGCTGCGCTGCGCATCAATGACGACGCTGGGCATCACGCGGGAACTGCGTTGATATGCATGCCCGAAGTCGGTATGGCGATGCTCGGATCGACTGCGCTCGGGGGCGACCTGCGCCACTTCGAGCGGATGCAGCAGGTTGCCAGGCCGGATCGACGGCCGGCTGCGATCCTCTTCGCAGACCTCGAAGGATCCTCGCCGTTGGTGCGGCGCATGTCGACAGCGAGCTACTTCGCCCTCGGCCGTCGCCTTGTCCGATCTACCGATCAGTGCGTCATCAAGGCCGGTGGACTCGTCGGCCTCCACGTGGGAAATGGCATGGTTGCGTTCTTCCGAGCTCTCCATGGCGCGGGTATCCCACTACAGCGGATAGTGGGGTCCGCCTCACCTGCCGTAAGGCGGCCTGAGCCCCGAGATCATCGGGAAGTGGCGCACGTTCGTCGTGAGGAGCTGGGCACCTACGACTGTCGCTGTGGCGGCGATCAAGTAGTCGATGGCGTCGATTCCACTGTGCGACCGTCGGTACTCTGCGGCCATTGAACCGGCCAGCCGAGCGATCGCTTCGTCGACCGGAACCCAGGCGAGCGCACCCATGAACAACTCGGTCGGATCGAACTCGTCCGGCCGCATGCCGGCGAGCAGCTCGAATCGGCTGAGCTCGCTGGCCAGGAGCGGCTCGCCCTCGACGGTCAGGCGCTCGAGGAGGTCCGTTGCTCGGTGATCGCCTCGGAGGTGGTCGATGGCGATGGTCGTATCGAGGAGCTTCACCTGGAGCGAAGCCGGGCCAGCCGGTCGTTGACGTCGCCCCGAATGGAGTCGACGAATTCCGACCCGGAGTACTCCCGGCCTGTCCAGGCTCCTGCAGAGGTGCGAAGCGCTTCGAGCCGCGACGCCTGGGGCTGCTCTCCGTACTGAGCCCGAATCGCCCGTCGGATGAGCTCCGAACGGCTGGCACCGGTCCGGACAGCCGCTGCGTCGAGGACCGACACCTCGTGGTCGTCGAGGTAGATCTGAGTTCTGCGCACGACGCCATTATACATCATCTGATGTACAGACTAGATGCAGCAGTCCAAGGCGCCGAAGCGAACCCTTGACGGCTGCGCGGTGACTCCGCTCTCCGTACACCATTCCCACTGTTCGGCCGCTCGGCAGCCTGCCTGATCGCCGCCTTGACTGGGCATGACTTGACCCAGATCGGACTAGATGCAAATGTGCAACTATTACAGATGCAGAAACGCAACTAGAAGGCATTGACCGGGTGGATCAGTCTGGACCTTGAGCGCCC
>JAYVYR010000067.1:0-17901 GCA_043784065.1 Acidimicrobiaceae bacterium | reverse complement strand
CCACGATCGCGGAACTGGGTCATCGTTCTGAGCCGGGTACGGCAGGGCCGCCGTTCGTTTCCGCCGCACCCTCGCCAGCAGCCACCACCACGCCCTTGGCGTCTGTTGGGGCCCCGCCGCCACGTCGGAACGTGCTCAAGGGCACCGGATCGGGTCGGTTGAACCGGGGGGCCGGGCGACCGGCCCGATTGCCACTCAGCAGATTGCCGGCCCCGACCATGAAGACCAGTACGGCGGGGATTACCACGAACGGGACGGCCGCGGTGAACCCGGCATGCCAGGCCAGCACCACGCCCACATAGACGAGGCCTCCGAGCACCCAGCCGGTGACGATCCAGACCCCGCCGGCGTCGTCGCGCAGGTGGTCGGGACCGCCCAACGCCCTACATCGGCGATCCATCAGGACACTCCTCCATAGCGGCGCTGCCGGCGCTGGAAGTCGCGCACCGCGGCGAACAGGTGGCTTCGACGGAAGTCCGGCCACAGCACATCGGTGAACACCAGCTCGCTATAGGCGAGCTGCCACAGGAGAAAGTTGGAGATCCGGTGCTCGCCCGACGTGCGGATCACCAGATCGGGGTCGGGCTGGTCGGGAAAGTAGAGATGGGAGCGGATGGCCTTCTCCGTAATCTTTTCGGGCTTGCCACCCTCGGCCACCAGATCCCGGACGGCATCGACGATCTCGGCCCGGCCGCCGTAATTGAACGCCATGGTCAGGGTGCACCGGCGATTGTCCTTCGTCTGCTCGATCGACTCGTCCATTCGCTTCAGCACCCGCTTCGGCACACGCCAATCGCGTCGCCCGGCGAACCGGATCCGCACGCCCTTCTCGTCGAGCTCGTCCCGCCGGCGCATGAGGAGGCTCTCGTTGAAACCCATCAGGTAGCGCACCTCTTCGGGGGGCCGGCGCCAGTTCTCCGTCGAGAAGGCGTACATGGTTATCCAGGGGATACCCAACTCCAAGGCACCCTCCACCGCGTCGAGCAATGCGGCCTCACCGGCAGCGTGGCCTTCGGTGCGGGGCAGGCCACGCCGGGCTGCCCACCTACCATTGCCGTCCATGACGCAGGCAACGTGGGTAGGTACTGGCCCGTCGGCCACGTCGGACGCGACCAGGAGCTCGCCCGCTTGCACGCCGTCCTCCACTGCGTTCGCCTCTTCTTCGTCCACAATGCGAACCTATCCTCTCGGCCGGACCAACCGTGCCGATCGCCTTCGGCATACGATCCAGGGTGGGCCCTGATGGATCGCCCGACGTACCCCCGGTGGTTGAGGGCAGGCCCTGTGGGGAGTAGACCCTCCCCATGACGCCCATGACGCCCATGACTCCGTGGGCCGCTCTTGCCATCTTCGCCGCCGGGCTGGCCGCCGGCACCATCAACGCCATCGTCGGCTCAGGGTCACTCGTCACCTTCCCGACATTGCTCGCCCTCGGTTACCCGCCGGTGCTGGCCAACGTGTCGAACAACATCGGCCTGGTATCCGGCAGCGCCAGCGGGGTCGTCGCCTACCGCCGCGAACTCGAGGGCCAGCGGTCTCGGGTAGTGAAGCTGGGGGCGGCGTCGATCACCGGCGCTGGCATCGGGGCGGTCTTGCTGCTGGCTCTCCCCTCCAGCGTGTTCAAAGCCGCCATCCCGGCCTTGGTACTGCTGGCTACCGTGCTTATGGCCATCCAGCCCTGGGTGAGTTCGTGGCTGGCAGCACGAGGAGACCGCCTCGTGCACGGTGGGGCCCCGCTCCTCGTCGGGGTGTTCCTGACCGGCATCTATGGTGGCTACTTCGGCGCTGCCCAGGGCGTGATCCTCATCAGCCTCCTGGCCATCTTCATCGACGACGACCTGCAGCGGCTCAACGGCACCAAGAACGTCCTGGCCCTCGTCGTGAATGGCGTGGCAGCAGTGATGTTCATCCTGTTCGCCACGGTGTCTTGGTCGGTGGTGGTCCTCATCGCCGCCGGTTCGACGATCGGTGGCCAACTGGGCGGCCACTATGGGCGCCGGTTGCCGGCAGACGTCCTGCGGGTGTGCATCGTCGTCGTCGGGTGCGGCGTGGCCGTCGTGCTGTTCGTCGCCTGGCATTGACGAGACGTCTGCCCGGTCATCGCCTGGCGCCATGCTGAAGCGTCCGGTCTGCCCGGTAGTGTCGGCGGATGCCCGACGAGGTCACCTCCACACTGCAACGAGTGGCCACGGGACTTCCCGGAGGCGGTGAATCCCGGCCCGGGCAGATCGAGATGGCCGCCGCCGTGGCGACTTCGATGTCCGGCGGTCGCCACCTGGTCGTCCAAGCCGGCACGGGCACGGGCAAATCGCTCGCCTATCTGGTGCCCGCCGCCCTGTCCGGCGAGAAGATCGTGATCGCCACGGCCACCAAGGCCCTCCAGGACCAGCTAGCTGATAAAGACCTCCCGCTGGTGGCAGCCGCAATCGATCACGGTCTCACATTCGCCGTGCTCAAAGGCCGGAGCAACTACGTCTGCCGCCAGCGGGTAAGTGAGATCGGCGGTACCGGTAGCCAGCTCAGCCTGACCTCCGAGTCGGCCGATCCCCCGGACGCCGACGACACGCTCACCCCCGGCTCGGCAGCCGGCACGTCGGATCCATCGACAATCGCCGATCAGGTGCGGAGCCTGGTGCGTTGGGCAGAGGACTCGACCATCGGCGACCGGGCCGAACTCCCTTTCGAGCCCCATTTCCGGGCGTGGGCCATGGTCTCGACCACGGCACGGGAGTGCCCGGGTGCCTTTCGGTGCCCGTCAGGCCGCGACTGTTTCGCCGAGGATGCACGGGCCAGGGCCGCCGAGGCCGACATCGTCGTGGTCAACACTCACTTGTACGGCGCCCACCTGGCCAGTGGCGGCGCCGTGCTTCCCGAGCACCAGGTGGTGGTATTCGACGAGGCCCACGAAGTCGAGGATGTGATGACCGACAGCCTCGGACTCGAGGTCGGTCCGGGACGGTTCCGGGCACTTGCCATCGCCGCCCGATCGGTGCTCGACGTCTCCGACGACGAGGCCAGGCGGGCGGTTGAGGCGGTTGCCGACCTGGCCGACCTGTTCCAACGGGTGCTCCGGCCGTGGTCCGGCAGGCGGGTGCCCAGCGACCAACTGGCAGTGGGTGTCGACACTGACGGACCCGCAGCCGCCTCGGCGGCTGACGTCCCGGTCGGTAATGGTGCCCCGGAAGATGAACCAGTCGGCCTCGACCTCGGGCTCGCACCGCTGCCAAGAGCAGCGTCCAGGACTACCAAGGCAACCAATGCGTCCAAGACAACGGACGCCTCGTCAGCGCCGTCAATGGCGACCACAATTGGGAGTGACCCCGACCTCGGCACCCTGCTCGCCCTGGCCAGTGGTCGGGTCGGACGACTCGTCGACCACGTACGCCGGGCCGATCGGGAGGCAGGAGACAAGGAGGCATCGGCCGAGCGTTCCCGGCGTGACCGGGTTCTGCTGGCCGCCGGACATCTGGCCGCCGACCTAGCCCGCCTCGCTCTGCTGGGTGCCGACGAGGTCGCCTGGGTAGAGGACAGTTCGCGCGCACCGGCCCTCCGGGTCTCCCCGATCGATGTCGGCCCGATTCTGGCTGAACAGCTTTGGGGCTCAGTCACCGGCATACTCACCTCTGCCACCGTGCCGATCAAGCTGGCCGAGCGCCTCGGTATGCCGCTCGATGCCACGGACATATTGGATGTAGGCAGCCCGTTCGACTACCGGTCCAACTCGCTGCTATACGTGGCGTCGTCGTTGCCTGACCGCCGAAGACCGGAGGCCGAACCTGCCCTCCACGACGAACTCGAGGTGCTGATCCGGGCGGCCGGGGGGCGCACTCTTGCGCTGTTCACCAGCTGGCGGGCCATGCGGGCTGCGGTCGAGGTGCTGGCGGACCGTCTGCCCTATCCCATCCTGTCCCAGTCGGACCTGCCCAAGCCGGCTCTGGTCGAAGCGTTCCGGGCCGATGAGTCTGCCTGCCTGTTCGCCACCCTCGGCTTCTGGCAGGGCGTCGACGTGCCCGGCCAGACCCTCAGCCTGGTGACCATCGACCGGATCCCGTTTCCCCGACCCGACGACCCGGTCCTCGAGGCTCGTCGGGAGCTGGCCGGGTCCGGGGCATTCGGGAGCGTGGACCTGCCCAGGGCCGGCACCCTGCTGGCTCAGGGGGCCGGGCGCCTCATCCGCTCATCGGCCGACCGAGGCGTCGTGGCTGTGCTCGACAGCCGGTTGGCCACCGCTCGCTACCGGGTGGCGCTGCTCGAGCGGGTTCCACCGATGAAGCGGACGCTCGACCGTGACGAGGTCGTGTCTTTTCTCGAGGGGATCGCAGCCGTGGACAAGGGCTGAACGGGCTCGCCCGAAGTCTCGCAACCTGCCGTCGCAACCCCCCATCGCAACCCCTCGAGCTCTCCTAGGATGCAGCAATGAAGGAACTCCTCTACCACCGGCACTTCCTCCCCTCCGTGGCTCGCCATGCCGACCTTCCGTGCGTGACCGACGCAGCCACAGGCAAGACCCGGACGTTCGCCGAGCATCTCGACCGGGTAGTCCGGACCGTCGGGCTACTGGGATCGCTAGGCATCGGCCGGCGAGACCGGTTCGCCGTCCTGGCCCTCAACTCGCCCGAGTACCTCGAGCTCTATCACGCTGCCTATCTCGGGGGCGGGGTGATCAACCCGCTCAACCTCCGGTTCGCCCCGAAGGAACTGATCCACGTACTCCGCGACTCGGGCACCACCACCTGCTTCGTAGACGGGATCTTCGCTCCGCTCATCGAGACCGTGCGTGAGGAGGCCGGACTCCAACATGTGGTCTTGATCGGCAGCGGCGACGTTCCCCACACCGCCACCTACGACGACCTCATGGCCGCCGCCGACTCGGTCATCCCCGAGGAAGGCGAGGAGACGGATCCGGTCGTCCTCATGTACACAGGCGGCACTACCGGCCTGCCCAAAGGTGTCCTGCTCGACCAGCGGGCCGAAATACTGAACCTGATGCACATCATGATGGACCGGCCTGTCAGCCGCGACACCGTCAGCTTGTTGCAGACCCCGATGTTCCACGCCGCCTCGATGTTCAGCATCACCGGGGGCCCTGCATTCGGGGCCCACACGATCATCCTCCCGATGTTCGAACCGGCGGCTGTAATGACTGCCATCGACACCTACGGGGTCACCGACACGGTCATGGTCCCGACCATGATCGGCCTGACGATGGCTCACCCCGACTTCCGGCCCGAGCGCCTCGGTTGCCTACGAGAACTCGTCTACGGCGCATCGCCCATGCCACGGGACATGCTTGAGCGGTTGCTCGAGTGGTACCCCGACGTCAACATCTGGCAGGGCTACGGCATGACCGAGTGTTGCGCCATCCTGACCCTCCTCGGCCCCGACGAACACCGCCGGGGCGGCAGCCTCTTGACCAGCACCGGCCGGGCCGTAGCTGGGGTGGAACTCGCCATCCAGGACGAACTGGGCCGACCTGTCCCGACCGGTGATGCTGGCGAAGTCTGCGCCCGGGGCGGCAACTTCATGGTCGAGTACTGGAACCAACCCGAGGCGACACGGGATGCGTTCCGTGATGGCTGGTACCACACGGGCGATGCCGGCTACCTGGACCCCGAGGGTTACCTCTACCTGGTCGACCGGGTGAAGGACATGATCGTCACTGGCGGAGAAAACGTCTACTCCATCGAGGTCGAGAATGCCCTGGCCAGCCACCCGGCCGTACTCCAGGTGGCCGTCATCGGCATCCCCCACGACACCTGGGGCGAGCAGGTCCACGCCGTGGTTGTGTTGGTGCCCGGCACCGAGGCTGAGGCCGACGAACTGATCGCCCACTCACGGGATTGGATCGCCGGATACAAGGTGCCGAAGAGCATCGAGTTCCGAGCTGAGCCGCTTCCCCTGTCCGGGGCCATGAAGGTACTGAAGCGGGAGCTGCGCGATCCTTATTGGGAGGGTAGGGACCGCCGGATCAACTGACCGGCAGGAGGGTCGGGCGGGTCAAAAACCGAGACGATCGAGCGAATCCTCGCGTTGTTGCCAACGCTTCTCTACGCGGACGAACAGCTCCAGGTAGGCACCGGGCTCCATCTGGCTGCGCACCGCGGTGCCCACCTCCTTCAGGGTGATCCCGCCTTTGCCGATCACGATGCCCTTTTGACTGTCGCGCTCGACCAGGATCTCGCACCGGACCCGGGGCCACTCCCACTCCGTGATCCGGCAGGCGATGGAATGCGGCAGCTCGTCGGCGACCCGGTAGAGCAGCTCCTCGCGGACCAGATCGGCCACCCAGAAGGCCTCGGCCACATCGGTGACCATGCCCTCGGGATAGTACCGGGGGCCTTCCGGCATGCGGTCCACAAGAGCGTCGACGAGGTCTGGCACCCCTGTGCCGGTGGTGGCCGAAAGCGGAAAATACTCAACCGGCACCGGATCCCCCCCGGCTTCGGCGTCAAGTTCGTTGACAACCGCAGCCACACCGGTCAGGTGGCCGAGCACGCCATTGCCTCCGACCCGGTCGATCTTGTTCACCACCACGAACAGTGTGGGGCGTCCGATGCCCTCCGCCCCGTGGGCCCGGGCCGCCGAAGCGGCCCGGGCCATGGACCGCATCCGGTTCACCGAGTGGGCCAGTACCATCCGGTCGCCCGGACCGACTGCGCCGGTCGCCTCGACCAGAGCCACCACGGCGTCGACATCGTCGAGCGAGGAGGTGGCCGACTCGTTCATCCGCTGACCCAGCGCCGTCTTAGGTTTGTGCAGGCCAGGCGTGTCGACGAATACCAGTTGAGCGTTGGGTCGGTTGAGCACACCGCGCACCTGCGACCGGGTGGTGTTGGGCCGGGGCGAGACAATGGTCACCTTGGTACCCACCATGGCATTGACCAGGGTCGACTTGCCCACATTGGGGCGGCCGACCACAGCCACGAAGCCCGAACGGAACCCGCTCATCCGGCGTTCGCGGATTCGGCGTCGTGCGCCGCGTCGGCCCGGCGTTCGATCGACACCCGCTCGATCCTTCGGCCATTTACCCGGTCGACGACCAGGGAGAGTCCATCGGAGGTAACCGACTCGCCGGCCACAGGAACGTGGCCGAGGAGGTCAAATACGAGACCGCCCACCGTGTCCCATGCACCTGTTGGGAGGTGAGCGTCGAGGAGGTCGTTGACCTCGTCGACGGGCAGCCGGGCGCTGACCCGCAAGCCGCCCGAGGCAAGGTATTCGACCGGGATCTCCTCCACGTCGAACTCGTCCACGATCTCTCCCACCAGTTCCTCGATCAGGTCCTCCAGCGTTACCAGACCGGCCGTCCCGCCGTACTCGTTGACCACCACGGCCAGATGGAACTTGTCCGACTGCATCTCACGCATGAGGTCAGACACCCGCTTCGCCTCGGGGACGAAGCGAGCCTCGCGCACATGCGACCCCATGGGCTCGGCTCCCTGGCCGGACCGCACGATCCGAATCATGTCCTTCGTGTAGGCGATGCCGATGACATCATCGATCTGCTGCTCGACGGCAGGCAGACGGCTGCGGCCCGCCTCGAGCGCCAGGTCGAGCGCGGCCTCCACGGTCACATCTGCGGTGATGGTCACCATGTCGGTGCGGGGCACCATCACCTCGCGAACCACGGTGTCGCCGAACTCGATGATCGAATGGATGAGGGCCCGCTCCTCGGTCTCGATCACGTCACCCTCGACGGCCACGTCGGCCATGGCTAAGAGCTCGGACTCGGTGACCAGGGCGCCCATATATCCGCCGGAGTGCCCGATGAACAGGTTGGCCAGGCCGATGAGGCCATTCGACACCATTCGGACCGGCCGGAACCTCACAAGCGCAGAGACGAAGGGGGCACTCACGAGAGCGGCGCGCTCGGGGTGGTGGACGGCCCAGTTCTTCGGAACGGCCTCGGCGAACACGAAGATCACGACGATTTCGAAGCCGGTGGCGGCCACTACACCCCAGGCACCGAACCAACGGACCGCAAGGATGCCGACGAGGGTGGCCACCACCAGCTGGCAGATGAGCACCATCAGGAGTACCGGGTTGAGGAAGCCCTGGGGATCCTCCGTCAGGCGGACCAACACCTTTGCGCCCCGTTTGCCGTCGTCGGCCAAGCTCTTGGCCTTTGCCCGCGACATTCTCACGAGTGCGGTTTCGGCCAGGGCCAGCAGGGCCGAAATGACCAGGAGCACCACGACGACCACGGCCAGTGCCACATCTTCGGCCCCGAAGACTGCCGCAACGGTCACGACGACGGCCCGGGCAACGGGATCTGGCGATAGAAGCGGTCAAGGAGGCGCTGCTCACGGAGCTCCATCCGCTCAGCCTCCTCATCGATCTCATGGTCCATTCCCAGAAGATGGAGGATCCCGTGCACTACCAACAGGGCGATTTCATCATCGAATGTGGCGCCGTGCTCGACGGCGTTGACGGCGGCCACGGTCGGACAGATCACCACATCGCCGAGTAGTTGATGTCGACCGGTGGCGGACTCGATGGAGGCCGGGCCCGTTCCGCCCTCGTCCGGCGACCGGCCGCTGCGGTCCACTTCGTCGTCGATGGGGAAGGAGAGGACATCGGTCGCACCCTTCTTGTCGAGGAACCGTTCGTTGAGGGCGGCAATGGCTGCCTCATCGATGAACAGGAGGGAGACCTCGGTGTCGGTGGTGACGCCCTCGGCTTCCAGGACAGCCCGGGCCAGGGCCGCCCATCGCTCGACGGCTACCGGGTGGTCGACCTGTTCATCAGCCGCGTAAATGTCAAGGCTCACGATCGGCTCTCGATCGTGTCCGGACCGCTCGAGGCCTTGGCGGAGTCGGCCCGGTCATAAGCCGTCACGATGTCGGCCACGATCTTGTGGCGCACGACGTCCTGAGCCTTCAGATGTACGAATGCCAGGTCCGGCACACCGCTCAGAACGGCCTCAAGGCCGATCAGCCCTGAACGCCCCCCGGGGAGGTCGACCTGGGTCATGTCGCCGGTGACGACCGCTTTCGAGCCGAACCCGATCCGGGTCAGGAACATTTTCAGCTGCTCAGGGCTGGCGTTCTGGGCCTCATCCAGGATGATGAACGAATTATTGAGGGTGCGCCCCCGCATGAATGCAAGTGGAGCCACCTCGACCGCCCCCTTGTCGATGAGCCGCTGCGCGCCCTCGGCCTCGAGCAGATCGTGAAGGGCGTCGTAGAGGGGGCGCAGGTAGGGATCCACCTTTGCCAACATGTCGCCGGGTAGGAATCCGAGCCGTTCACCGGCCTCGACGGCCGGGCGGGTCAGGATGATCCGGTTGACTTGGCGGGCCTGCAGCGCCTGGACAGCCAGGGCCACGGCCAGGTACGACTTGCCGGTGCCCGCCGGTCCGATGCCGAAGGTCACGATGTGACGGGCAATGGCGTCGGCATACGCCTTCTGACCGCTCGTCTTCGGACGTATGGCCCGACCCCGCGACGACCGGAGCAGCTCGCTGGTGAGGACCTCGGAGGGGCGGACGTCGTCGCGCATCATGTCGATCGTCCGCTTGAGCTGGATCGTGTCGAGGATCTGACCCGATTCGAGCACGATGATCAGTTCGTGGAAGAGAGAGGCCACCCGAACGGCGTCGGTGCCCGCACCATCAACGGTGACCTCGTTTCCCCTCACGGCGATACGCACGTCGGGGAAGGAATCCTCGATCTGGCGGAGCAGCTCATCGCGCTGGCCGAGTAGCCCGGCCATGAGGTGATTGCCGGGAACGAGGATCTTTACCGGAGTGCCTGCCACGTGCGTTCTGACTCCGACCCTACCAGCGGGCCGAGCCGGTCCGGACGCGTTGCGGGCGCTTCCGGACACCGAAGTGCTCAGCCTGGGGGCCAGTCGAGGGACCGCCCGCCCAGGAGGTGGAGGTGGAGGTGCGGCACGCTGTTCAACGCGTCGGGACCCACATTGAGCACCAGTCGGTAACCCCGGTCCTCTGCCCCGATCGCCTCGGCGTCGGCCACGGCCTTGGCCGCCACAAACAGTGCGACAACATCGTCGGCATCATCGGCCACCACTGTCCCCGCATTGACGATATGCCGGATTGGCACGACAAGAACGTGAACCGGCGCCTGGGGGTTCACGTCCCGGAAGGCCACAACGCGGTCGTCGCGGTGGATGATGTCGGCCGGCACGTCGCCGGCGATGATCGAACAGAACAGGCAATCGGCCATGGCGTCCATCCTCGCACGCCTCGGAACAGAGTGTCCTCCTCCTTGGCCCTCCGGCCCGACTACTCAGGCGTAGTCGTTCACCCTTCGGCCGCCACCGGCCCTACGTCGATGCTGTGGACCACCCGGGTGGGCCCTTTGACCTCGGGATAGAGGTGTTCGAGGCTGCCCGGCACGATCCGGCTCGATTCTATGAAGGCGTCGACGTCGGCCTCCTTCAGCCGGATGACGCGTCCGAACTTGTAGGCCGCCAGTCCGCCCCCGTCGATGAAGCGGTAGAGACTTCGCAACGTCACGCCGAGACGCTCGGCTGCCTCCTTGGTGCTCAGCCAGCTGATCGACTCGCCCCGGCCGTCCATCAGACGGCGACGAGCAGCCCGAGCTCGTCCAGACGGGCACCCATGGAGTCCGGGGTCACCCCGAAGAGGCAGGCGATGGCCCGCACGTCCTCGGCCCGGATGGTGATCATCCGGCCGTTGAAGTCCTGGCGGTGGACTTGGATCATGCTCAAGAATCGCCGCAGCAGGTCCCGCTCGGGGCCCGACACGGTATGGAGCTTGGTCAGGTCGATCGCCACCTTGTCCGGTACAGCCGAAAAGACGGCAGTCCGGTGGCCGTTACCCGGATCGTCAGCCGTGCCCGAGGCACCCCAGCGCCCACCGGCCATGGCGTCGTCGTTGGGGAGCAGTTGGTCGACCGGCACGTCGTAGAGCTTGGCCAAGCGTTGGAGCCGGGGTACCGAGATGGCCCGTTCACCTCGCTCGTAGGCACCGAGGACCGATGCCTTGAACTCCTGGTCTGACATAGCTTCTACCGCTTGCAGCGAGAGACGCATCTGCTTGCGCATCGCCCGAAGTCGGGATCCGACGGCGCGGGCATAGGCGACCCGAGCCGCCTCCTCTTGCTCGTCATCGTCCGAAAGTACAACTGTCTTGTCCGTCACCGTCATGACCACGCCTCCACTCCCCACCGTTCGCCCCTCGGGCCCAGCCAGCGGGGTAACCCCTTGCCTGAGCATGTTTCTCACCCGATGTGACCGGCACGCAGTGTGCTGGTTGCCGCGTGAAATTCTGTTTCAAACCAGTTTTCCTCACGGAGCGTGGTTACGCAAGAGGCAGAACGACTCCGCTACGGAGCCCACAGAGCAGAGTTCCCGCCACAATGGCCGCCGTCTCGGCTCGCAAGATAGTGGGGCCTAGCCCGACGGGCGGACCGAAGGCGGCGCGTTCGTCACCGTCCCAGCCGCCTTCGGGACCCACGGCCAGGACGGGCCGATCCAGTCCTGGGGGGCCGCCACCGGCGTCGGCCAGGGTTATCGGGGCGCCGGCCGGCCCGGGCACATCGGCGAGCCGGCACACCTCGGTCACTTCGGGCAGCCACGGTCGACGACACTGAGCGGCCGCCTCTCGAGCCACGCGACGCAGACGCTCGACCGCCTTGTCGCCGCGCTCCCCTTCCCAGCGCACCACCGAGCGTGAGGTTCGAAGGGGCACTATCCGGTCGACCCCCAGTTCGGTCAACTTCTGCGTCACCCACTCGGGCCGGTCGCCCTTCGTCGGGGCGAACGCCACCGTGACCTCGGGAATGAGCCGCGCCGCCACGACAACCGGCCCGTCGGTAACAAGTACATCACCCGGTTCCGCCCGTCTCGACCCCTTGAGCGGGGCGGTGGATGCCACGCGGCACGGGACCCAACGGCCACAGCCATCGGAAACGACGACCAGTTCGCCGGCTCGCAGGCGCAGTACGTCGAGGAGGTGATACAGGTCGGTGCGGCCGACCACAGGGGCGGTCGGGTCGGCCACGAAAACCATGGCCACGGCTGACACCAGGACCGGATCGGGAACCCAAGGTGGTCCCGTACCGCCAGTAGGAGTGCCACCGTTACCCACCAGGGATCACCCACGCATGCGTCCGCAATAGGCCGATGGCGTCCATTCGGTGCTCACCGTTCGCTCTACCCACAGCGGCACCAGCCGAGGCGACCCGGCCATCCTGACACGATCAGCTCAGCGCGGAGCGCAGCTTCGAGAAGAGCCCCTCGTGTTGCGGCGCATCGCCCAGCGCTTCCGAACGGGCCTCGGCAAGGCGGGCGAGAAGTTCGCGCTGCACATCGTCCAACCCGGTCGGCGTGTCGACCTGAATCTGGATGTAGAGGTCACCCCGACCACGGCCCCGGACCTTGGGAACGCCGAGGCCCTTCAACGTGAGCACGGCACCGCTCTGTGTGCCTTCGGCGATGGTGACGTCGCGTGAGTCATCCAAGGTGTCGAAGGGAACGCTGCCACCGAGGGCAGCGAGCGCAACCGGCACATTCACCGTGGCGTGTAGGTCGACACCGGACCGCTGGAATTCGTCGTCGCGCGCGACCGAGAGGTGGACGAACAGCGCGCCATTGGGACCGCCTCGGAACCCCGCAGGCCCGTGGCCGGCTAGGCGGAGGGTCGAGCCGTCGTCGACCCCGGCTGGTATATCCACAGTCAGGGTGCGCGACTGATTGTGCCGGCCTTCTCCTCGGCATTCGATGCATGGTGAAGCAACGGACTGTCCCGTGCCCTGGCAGCGTTGGCACGCTACGGCGGTAACGACCTGGCCAAGAATCGATTGGCGGATCCGGCGTAGTTCACCGGCCCCTTGACAGTCCGGACAACGTGTCACCGAAGTGCCGGGCTGGGCACCGGAGCCTTCACACGCATCGCAGTGGACGGGGATGGTCACAGCGACTTCGCGCTGCACGCCGAACACGGCCTCCCGGAACATCAACTCGACAACCAGCTCGGCGTCGGGACCCGGTGCCGGGCCGCTGTGCCGCCTGCCGGCCTGGGCCCCGCCGACACCGTTGAAAAAGGCGTCGAAAAGATCGCCCAATCCGCCTGCAGCGAAGGGGTCGTCGGCCTGGCCACCGCCTCCGGCGGCCTGGCCGAAGACTCCAGCGTGACCGAAACGGTCATAGCGCGCTCGGCGTTCGGGGTCACGGAGGACCTCGTAGGCCAGGCTGATCTCCTTGAAATGCTCGTCGTCCTCACTACCGGCATGGTTGGTGTCCGGGTGAAATTGGCGGGCTTTGACCCGATAGGCGCGCTTCAGTTCGTCGTCCGAGGCATCGCGTCCGACGCCGAGGAGCTCATAGAGGTCGGCGTCAGTCATCGTGCCGCCTCGCCCAGTCGTTTGCCCAGTCGATCGCCGACTACACGAGCGGCGGCCAAAGCCAGGGGGTAGTTCATCCGAGTGGGGCCGAGCAGGCCGATGGTGCCGGCCTCGATGCCGTCCACCGACACCGGCATCACGACGATTGCGCACGAGGCGAGTGGCTCCACCCCGTGCTCAGCGCCGATAGCCACTGTAAGTCCGGTATCCAGGATGTCGCGGAGGAGCGATACCACCACGAGCTGCTGCTCGAGAATGGTGAGGACGGAGCGGACGGTGTCCACGGCGTCGAAGGCGGCGGCCATCCGGGAGGATCCGCCCACAAAGAGCTGGTCGCCGCTTTCGCTCTCGCTCAAGGCGTGCAGAGCGCCTACACCGACGGCCACGACCGAGTCGACTGTTGGATTGCCGCTGGGGGCGACGGTTACGCCGACCTGGGAAAGTGGGGCGCCGAGGGCATAGGCCGCCAGTCGGCCGCCGGCGTCGGCCAGGACAGCCTCGTCGACCTCTTCGGACAACTCGATGCTCTGCTTGCGGACGGCGCCATCTGCCAGCACCACCACGAGCAGAGCCAGCCGGTGGCCGAGACCGACCAGCTGCACCGAACGGACGAAAGCCGACTCGTGAGATGGGCCAACCACCATGGCCGTGCAGTCGGTGAGGTCGGCTAGCAGGCCGGATGTGCGCTCCAGCATCTGTTCGATCTCGCCATGGGCGTGATCGAAGAACTGGCGGACCCGGAGGCGGCCACCCGGGTCAAGGGACCCGGTTCCGCTGAGATGGTCGACGAAGAAGCGGTAGCCCTTGTCGGTCGGGATGCGGCCGGCGCTGGTGTGAGGCTGGACCAGGTAGCCGTCGCGCTCGAGGGCAGCCATGTCAGACCGCACAGTGGCTGACGAGACACTCACTCCTGGGGCATCGACTACGTGCTGCGAACCAACGGGCTGGGCCGAGCCAACGTATTCGGTCACCACGGCGTTGAGGATGGCTGCCTTGCGGGCGTCAAGGCCTGCGTCACCAAGAGTGGGGCTATCTGATCGGCGGTCATCGACAGTCGGCATGGGGCTCACCAGGAATAGGTCGTGGGCGGGCGGACACCCCACCGGGGGCCCGGTCGTGTCTGGCACTCCACTCTAGTGAGTGCTGACCGGAGCTGGCCCTACACCACAGTCGCCAGGTCGTAAGTCGAGTCGTAGCATCGGCGATTCCCGCGTCCGGTCGTCAGCTCGGGCGGTAGTCAACTCAGGCAGAGGCGATGAACATCCGTTCGGTCATTGCCGGGCCGAGGGCGATTGCTGCTTCCCCCAGGATAAGGGTGAGCGTCCCGTCCGGTGCCCGAGATTGCACGAGCGCCGTGGTGCCAGGGGTCAGCCCGTTGTCGCCGAGGTAGCTGAGCGAGTCCGCTTCGTGCTCGACGCTTTCGGTGATCCGGACAAGTCGGATGTGATCGCCGGGCTGGGCTTCAGCCAGGCGCCGCTGGCTAGTGCCGTCAGGGGTCGACCCCGGAATGGGGTTCCCGTGGGGGCACGTAGTCGGGTTGTCGAGGAGCACCACGAGCCTCGCTTCGACATCGTCGGAGATGACGTGTTCCCAGCGTCCGGCTTCGACGTGGGCCTTGTCCCAGTCCAGTCCGATGATGTCGACAAGCAGCCGCTCGGCCAGACGATGCTTGCGGACCACCCCTTCTGCCAACGACCGGCCCGCAGAGGTCATCGAGATGCGGCGTCCGGTGCGGGCGATGAGGTCCTCTGCCTCGAGACGGTCCAGCATCTCCGAGACGGACGGGGCGGCCTTGCCCAGGCGCTCGGCCAGGCGGGCCTGGATGACCGGGATCCCCTCCTCATCCAGGGCGAAGATCGTCTCGAGGTACTCCTCAACCGGTGGGTGGAAACGGTCCAGCACATTCCGATCCTAGGGCACCGGCGAATCCGACGGGTCGCCTCTCCGGACCGCAGGGTACCGTGGAGACGTGGACGACTTCCCGGAGGCTGACGACAACTCGGGCCCGGCGGTAGAGGCAACCGAGTTTGACCGGGTGAGGGCACAAGGAGCCGAAGAAGACCCGCAGATCGTGGGCACAGCTGAACGAGAGACGGCGGATCTTCCCGACGACGGCACCGCTGTCGATGTGACGTGTGACAACGTGACTGATGACGAGCTCGCCCACGACCCGTTGCGTTTCAGTCAGTGGATGAAGCGGTCGGCCACCGGCGCCGTACTTTCCGGCATCGCTCTCGGACTTCAGCAGGCGCTCGAGCAGAAGCGGGAGGTCCCCGCTTTTGTCATGGAGGCTCCCGATCAGCCAGAAGACCCTAACGCCCAGTTCATCCTGCACTTCGACCCGGATGACCCGACCAAGACCGTGGCCGTCGTCCGGAGTCCGATGCCTGAGCCTCCCGGCGCCTGACCGATGTCCGACGGTACTTGAAGCCACCCTGTCGGTTCCACCCTGTCGGTTCCACCCTGTCGGCCTACTGAGTCGACGATCCCCCGGGACCATCCTGGTGTTGGCGGCATGCCTACCTGGTGATGTAGGCCCCCGTTTCGGCAACGCTCTTTGAGAATGGCCCCGGATCGAGGATCCCCCAGATGCGGTAGAACGAGCAATCGCCTCGATCTTCCCGTTCCAGTTGAGTGTGGATCAGTATGCCCGCCTCGGAGATCGAGTCGTGATCCCGCGTCCTCGCTGCGTGCCGTGCAACCGGCCCATGAGCTTCGACGGCTCCTATTGGCGCCAAGTGCGCGATCGTGGAGTCATCCATCGCGTCAGGATCCGCTGTGTGCGTTGTCCGTCATGTCGCTCGAGACATGCAGTGCTGCCGGAGTTCGTCCTTGCCCGGCGCCTCGACAGCGCGGACACCATCGGCGCAGCTCTGGCGATCGAGGCGGGTGCTCCTGGTGCGGAATCACGAGCGCACCTGCTCGGCACCGTTCCTGAACGCACGGTCCGCTCGTGGATGACACGGTTCGCAGACAGGGCGCCACTGCTTGGCGTTGGTCTCGCCAGCCTTGCAGTGCACTGGGGCGGCCCCGTCCTCCTTCCGGACCGGGACCCGATCGTGGGGGCAGTGACGGCTCTCGGTGCCACCTGGTGGACCAGCGTCAACCGGCACCCCTGGCGACCGCTCCTTCCTCCTTGGAGGTTCGCCTGCTGGATCACCGGCGGCGAGTTCATGTCCACCCGCGTGGATCTGCCATGGCTTGGCGGACACGTTCCGCCGATACCCGCCAGAGGGCCCTGACCTGGTCCTCCAACGGGCGAGACGGATGACGCTGCATTCGCCTGGTGGACCTTCCCCGACGATCCTCAAAAAACGGCTGCCAGTGCAGACGACCACGCACGGTGGTGCGCGCCCGCACCGGACCCGAAAGTCACCACTCCTCGTCGACGATGTGCAAAGAACGTTGCCGAACCATGGTCATGGAACGCTGCCAGCTCATGTGCATACAGCGGTGCCGCTAACACCTGGGTCGGACGTCAACGTGAGCCATGCTCGTCATTCGCGCAACCGACGTCTATCCGCGATCTCCGACGGCAGTCGCTCCCTCCAGCTCGTGCCGCATGATCAACGTGGAGCGCCGGGGTCGACCATCTTCCAGTGAGACGACCGGCCAATGAGTCACCGGGTGGCCCTGGTCACACTGGCATCCGGCAACCCCATGGGCCAGCAGGTCTAGGACCGCCAGCTCACCGAGCGGGCGCCCTCCGAGCTCGGAGCACGAAGGAACGTGGACCCGGTAGAGATCCGGACCCTCCGTTCTCCTCTCGAGGGAACGGCCCAAGTTCCGGGCCGTCTCCTTGCCGACGCGCCGGACGTCCTCCGCCGGGCGGCTGGCCTGGTGCTCTACCGTGGTCACGATGTCGTCCACCACATGGACCTCCGCCTGCCCCCCGCCCCTCGTCCCGAAGTCCTCACCGTGCACGACGTCGCACCCTGGCGCTTTCCCGACGAAGGCCGACCGGTGGCAGACGTTGCATGTTCCGCCCGACGCGCTGCTGCGGTGATTTGTCCGTCGCAGTTCGCGGCCGATGAAGTTGCAGGCCAGCTCGGGGTATGTGACCCGGTACCCATCCCTTACGGAGTCGACGACCGCTTCTTCGGGGCTCGGTCACTTGAGCAGGATGCCCTCACCGCCCGCGGCATCCACCCATCGTTCGCTCTCCTCGCCGGAGGTTGCACGGAACGCAAGAACCTCACCGGACTTGCCGCCGCCTGGGCCCTGCTCCAACCATTTCGTCCGGACACCCAACTCGTGCTCATTGGCCCAGCCGACTCTCGTCGGGACCGTCTCTTTGCCGACCTTCCAGGGACGGTTCGGATCGGGCGAGTAGACGATGCAACTGCGCTCGGGGTGATGGCGGCCGCATCGGTGGTGGTTGTGCCCTTGCTCTACGGGGGATTCGGCCTGCCTCTACACGAAGGCATGGCTCTGGGCGTGCCGGTTGTTGCCGTCCGGCGAAGCTACCTGACGAGCCTCAGACCTCCGGTAGTGGAGAGCACCAAAGTGTTGAAGTCCATCACCCGGCTAGCCGGTAGACGATCGGGCGTTGATCCCCGGCCAGATGGGC
>JAYVYR010000066.1:0-3458 GCA_043784065.1 Acidimicrobiaceae bacterium | reverse complement strand
TCATGGCAATCGACAGCAGATCCTGCTGCACTTCCACCGAGCCGCTGGCTGAGAGTTGTGCCACGTTCTGCAGCCAGTCGCGCGCCGTGTTTTGTTGCTTGATCGCCGACCGCGAAACCTGGAGTGTGCTGGCCACTGCCGTCTGGAACAGGCCGCCAAAGCGATAGTCATCACAATGAGGGAGCGCCACTAGAGCGCTTGGCGCGACAGGCGAGGAACTGCGACTCGCTATCGCTCCAATCTGGTATCACAACTGGTTATTTGCAGGTCTGGCGACCATTCTTGGGATTGATGAGGACACAGTCCGCCGACTGCTGTCCGACCGCGTCGATGCGAGGTGATGCAGTCCTTCCCGACCGCACATCCCGGAAATGTTCCGCGACGAGCCGAACCGCTCCCGGTGTGGCCGCTGCTCCCGTCACGGTTGTGATTGGATACCCGCGGGGGATTGAACCGAGGACGGATGTATGCACCGACGGACTCCCCCGCCACAGAGTCGCAAGCATGCACCGGACGAATCGAAACCTACAGAGCGATCCTTGACCAGACCTGGAGCGAGGATGCAGCGGTCGGCACCAGGAGCGCTGGAGTCACCCCAGGACAGCGCCGGAACCGGGGCAGTCGGAACGGCCCCCACAAGCCGGGGTATCGAGGAGCCACGGGAGATCGCTGAGACGATCGCCCTGGTCGACCGTGCTTTCGCCTTCGTCGACCTCTGCGGCTTCACCCACTTCATCGCCGCCCACGGTGAGCACGCGGCAATCGACACCCTGACCCAGTTCAGGTCGCTAGCGAGGGACATCTCGGTACGGAGGGGCGTGATGGTGTCCAAATGGTTGGGAGACGGCGCCATGATCGTCGGAATGGACGTCGGGCCGACGGTCGCCACCGCGGCAGAGCTCATCGGGCGCTATGACGGGTCGACATTGGCGTTGCGGGGTGGGTTCGCCCATGGTCAGGCGCTGATCATGGACGGCGAGGACTTCATCGGCCGGCCTGTCAATTTGGCGGCTCGGCTCTGCCAGGCCGCTCGTCCAGAGGAGCTCCTGGCCTTCGGCTACTCCGCATCGGTCCTTCCCCCATGGGTCCAGGTCGTGGCCATGCGCGGCGTCACACTCCCCGGCTTGGGACGCCTCCGTCGGGTTCAGAGTCTGGGTCTCGTTCCTGGCCTCGAACTTCCGGAACTCGCGGGCCACAACGGAGACTGAATTCATGGGCACACAGCCCGTGGGGCGCTTCGCCGGTCAGAGCATCTGGCGCTGCCAGGCGCGCCACGCCCACCGCAAGCCACTACCAAGCACGGCCAGGCACAGGAGTACGAAGAGCGTGCGGCCGGCGATGCGGATCAGCCACTCGACTCCCGAGGTGAAGCCGCTCACCGACTGGTGCCATGCCCGACTGATACCCGACTGGGTTGCGGGCGGGAGCGGCGACCGGTGACCCGACTGGGAGAGCGAAACCGTCAGGGTCGCGTAGGTCGTCTGGCCGGCCAGGAGATTGAGCTGACCCTGCAGTTGGTCGATCTGGCTCTGGATAGTGTCCAATTGGCTCTGGACCGACAAGATGTCGCCGATCGATGTGGCCTTGCTCAGGATCGTCAGGTACTGCTGCCGGCTGGCCTGCAGGGCATCTACCCGGGCCTGAAGGTCGACATACTCACCGGTGACGTCAGTTGAGGTCGACGTCATCGAGGTCACCTTGGCGATCGCCCGGACCTGGGTGAGCACCGTTGTGAACGCGGACTGAGGGACCTGGAGGACCAGGGTCGCCGAGGACGGGATTGCAGCACTCGGCTGACCTACTTGGAGGTCGGACTTCGCCACGAAGCCGCCGGCTCCGGTTGCGATCGTGGTCAACCGAGTCACCGCCGGCTGGAGCGGGTCGGTACCGAGGGCCAGGTCGATCGTTCCCGTCGTCATCACCTTGGTCGGTTGGCCGACGATACCCGTGGGGAGTGGTGCCACCGCGGGCGGGCCCGGGGCGGGAGTCGGTAGCGCGGGGGTACTCGCCCCGAAGCGTTGACCGCCTACAGAGGATGAACCGATCGACCCGCTGGAGGCGGGAGAATTGTTAGGCGTGAGCAAGCCAACTGGCAGCGTCGTGGAGGGCGCAGTCTCAATGGTGCCGTGGGACACTGCCGAAGGTCGGGCGGCAGTCCGGTGCCCCGGCGAGGTTCCCGGCATCCCGCCGATGATGGTCACTCCACCGACCACCATCACGACGGCCGCAGCCGCCAGAACGGTGCGCCCAATCCACCCGTGGGGGACAATGGACCGGACGCCATTCGTCTTCGGGCCACCTTCTTGTGCTGCTGACGCAATACGGTCGAGCGCAGCCTCAGGTAGGGCGAACTCTTCTGCTGCCTCGGAAAGCAGCGTCCGGAGTACTCCTTCGTCGATGACGGTCATTCAGCTACCTCCGAGTGGTCTGACCCTGCCTCGTCGTCGAACGAGCGGAGGGCCGGGTGCAATGAAAGGAGGCGCCTCGCCTCATGGAGTCGCGACTTGACCGTCCCCGGTCGCCGACCGATAGCTGTGGCGATCTCCCGTTCGGTGAGGTCGGCGTAGTACCGGAGCACAATGACCACCCGCAGGTGCACAGGCAGTGATAGGAGGGCCTGGGCGATGTCACCCGACAGATCGACACGGGCCGTTCCGTCATCCGTCCCTGACAGCCCATCGAGGTCGCCGTCGCCAGTCCGACGGTCCCGATGAGGGATCTCTGAACGCAATTTTGAGTTGCAAGTATTCACCACGACGCGGTAGAGCCAGGGCCGGACGTCTGATCCTGGTGCCAGCGACGTCCGGAACCGCCACGCACGAAGAAATGCCTCCTGCACGGCCTCCTCTGCGTCCGCCCGGTTGCCGAGAATGAGGCACGCGGTCCGGAACGAGGTGGCGTAACCCTCGGTGAGCCAGGCCTCGATGTCCTCGTGCACAGCCGTGCCGCCCAACCCGATCACCTCCTTCGGCCGCTCCGTCAGCTCGTGCTGACTGCCACGACCGATTCCCTCGCTACCGATACTGACGCTTCGGCCACTGAGTTGGTTCGCGGAACTTGGCGACGGACTGTCGAAACACGATGGATGCGATGCACCGACTCACTGCAACTCAGTGAATGAGCACTTTGAGCGCATCGGTCTTGGCTGCATCGGCGAACACGTCGTAGGCCTCGATCATCTGATCAAAGCCGAATTCGTGGGTAACGAACTTGTCGGCCGGCAGTTTGTGCTCGGCTACGAGCTTCAAGAGCATGCCAAGGGTGTTGGTGTTGACGAGACCCATCGAGATATCGATGTTCTTGATCCACAGCTCATTCAGCTTCAACTCCACAGACTTCCCGTGAACACCGATATTGGCCACCCTGCCGCCGGGCCGGACGATCTCGGTCGCCATGGTGAAGGTACCGGGAAGACCGACAGCCTCGATGGCGACATCGACCCCGAGCCCGTCGGTGAG
>JAYVYR010000065.1:0-2447 GCA_043784065.1 Acidimicrobiaceae bacterium | reverse complement strand
GGTGCCGGCTCCACCGTGGGAGGACGCCTGGACGGTCACCATCACCTGGATACCGGCCACGATCCCGATCTGGGTGATGAGGAGCTGGGCGGCACTCATCACGCCGAGCTCGTCAGCCGCCACCTCGTTAGCCGCAGACGAGGCCGTCGACGGAGTCGATACCCCGTTGGCCAGACCGGACATGGCCAGGGCCAGGATGATCAGGACGACCGAAGGGTTGGCCCCCACCTGGGTGAAGACCAACATCGACACGAACAATGCACCCGCTCCGGCCACGACAGACCAACGCTCCCCCACCTTGACCGCGGCATACCCGGCGATCGGCGCCGACAGCGAGAACATCAACGGTCGGGCCGTGGACAGCAGGCCGGCCTGAGTCTCGCTGTAGCCATAGATCCGCTCCATCAGGATGGGGAAGAGGAAGAACCCGCCCATATAGGCGAAGTTGACGAAGGCCCGGGCCCCGAGGGGAAACACGAAGTTCCGCTTGCCGAAGTAGTGGAGCGGAATGAGCGGCCGGGCGGCGCGCCGTTCGTGGAGGACGAAGTACACACCCGTGGCGATACTCGCCCCGAAGAGCGCCAAGGTCTTGGGTGTACCGAACCCCCACGAAGGCGCCACATTGAGGCCGAGCAGCCCCATGGTCACTGATGCCGACAACGAGATCGATCCGGCCCAGTCGAGCTGGCGCCACGGGCTGAGCCGCACCTCGCGACGCCCATCGACATTTGGTTGGCGAGCGTCTGGCACGGGGGTCACTGACCGTCCGGTCCGCTCCTGGGCTTCGGCCGCGTTGGTGGCCGCCCGATCGTGGGAGGGCAGGACGATCAGGGCCAGGATGGCCGCCGCCGCCATCAGGGGGAGCTCGCCCCAGAACAGAGCCCGCCAGCCGTAGAACTGGATGATGGGGGCACCGATGGTCACCCCGAGCACGGGGCCACCGGCACCGACCAGGGCCCACCAGCCCATCGCCTTCACCCGGTCCTCGTGGGAGAAGGCCTGAAGGACCAGTGCCATGGACGCAGCCCCGGTGGCCGCCCCTTGGACCCCGTCGAACAGACGGGCGGCGATCAGCACGCCCGCAGTCGGCGCCGAGGCGGTCAGAACCACACTCAGGGCGGCACCCGACAGGCCCCACAGGTACAGGCGCTTGTAGCCGCGCAGGTCCCCCAATTTGCCGAGAATGGGCGCGGCCACGCCGAAGGCCAGCAGCGGGCCCGTCGATGTCCACGTCAACGTGGTCACCGACGTATGCAGCTCCTTGGCCACCTGGGGCAGTGCCACCACGAAGACCGTGAAGGTGATGTTGACCGACAGCAGACCGGCCAAGACCGTCCACAGCACCCACCACTGGTATCGGTCCGAGCCGGCCACCTTGCGGTGCATCCGGTGGCGGAACAGCAGCGGCCACGGGACGGTGATCCCGCCGTCGCCGCCCGAACCGGTGCCGCTCAGGAGGTGCTCGGCCTCCCGCAGTTCGTCGGCGTCGAATCCCTCACCAGGTGCTGCGGGGCCGGGCCCATCGGCCCGGGAGACCACTCAGCCCCCGAGCTTGTGCATTTCGGCCTGGAGCTCGGCCACCGTCCACCGGTCATCCTTCTCGAGCGTGTCGGTCAGGGTCCAGGGCTGGAACAGGCGGATCTGGCCACCGAGGATGAAGTACACCTTGCCGGTGGCCGGGCACGACTCGGTGCCGAGGTAGGCGACGAGGGGGGCGATGTTGGCCGGGTCCCACGCGTCGAACACCGCGACGTCGGTCGGGGCGGCCACGATGTCGGCCAGGCCGGGGGTCTCCTCGGTCATCCGGGTGCGCGCATTGGGGGTGATGGCGTTGACCCGCACGCCGTAGCGAGCCAGCTCGGTGGCGGCGATTGTGGTGAACGCTGCGATTCCGGCCTTGGCGGCGCCGTAGTTGGTCTGTCCCGGGTTTCCGAGCAGGCCGGAGGTCGACGACGTGTTGATCACCGAGGCCGTGACCTCCTTGCCGGCCTTGGTCTGCTCGCGCCAGTAGGCGGCGGCGTGACGGGTGGGCACGAAGTGGCCTTTCAGGTGGACGTGGATGACGGCGTCCCACTCGGCCTCGGTCATGTTGATGAGCACCCGGTCCCGCAGGATGCCGGCGTTGTTGACCAGCACGTGCAGGTCGCCGTAGGTGTCGATAGCGGTGTCGATCAGCCGCTTGCCGCCCTCCCAGTCGGTGACGTCGTCGTGGTTGGCCACGGCCTCGCCGCCCGCCGCCACGATCTCGTCGACCACCTGCTGCGCGGCGCTGACGTCGTCGCCCGAGCCGTCGAGCGTGCCGCCGAGGTCGTTGACGACGACCTTGGCGCCTTCTGCGGCGAAGAGCAGGGCGTACTCACGGCCGATGCCACGACCTGCGCCGGTGATGATGGCGATCCGTCCGTCCAATGCTCCCATGTCCTCAACTTCTCTCGTCTGGGCCGGCG
>JAYVYR010000064.1:0-3564 GCA_043784065.1 Acidimicrobiaceae bacterium | reverse complement strand
AGAGGGCGTAGCGCTTGGCCGAGATGGCGTAGCAGGTGGTCAGTGGATCCTTCTTGAGGATGTGAGGTACAGCCTTGATGTCATAGGGATTGAGGGCATTGAAGCGGTTCCGGATCTCCTCAACATGGGACTCGCTGAGCGCCCGGACGGCTGGCGTGCCTTCAGGGGTGAGCAGCGACCCACCGACACATGGGACCAGGCCACCTTCCTTCGTGGCGACGATGGCCATGGAGTCGGTGTCACAAAAGGCCCAGGTACCTCCCTTGTCCGTGACACAACGTTCCAACATGGCCAGCATCAGTCGGGCGGCTCCGGTGATGCAGCTGGCGAATGGTGGGAAGCAGTAGCGCCCCGGGTCCTCCGGGGCGGGTACCCGGTCACTGAAGGCTTCCTTGCGCCCATGGACGACGACCGGTGTGGTCACGCCTTTGCGCCGAGCCCGTGGATTGATTTCGCTGTAGATCCCGTAGGAACCGGCATTGGCCACCATCTTGAGGACTGCAGAGAGTCGGTCCTGATCGGACTTCGGCAATCGCTTGTCGTACCGGACCCGCTGGCGCTCCTCGATCATCATGGCCATGGGGTCTTTGACCATGGGATCGATCTCCAGGGTGCCCCGGAGCTTGACCGACCGGAGTCGAACATCTCGACCCACAGGCACTAGGCGGACGGCCCGGATCACCTTGGGAGCCTTCCCCGTGAGGAGCTTGGCGGCCACGCAGTCGGCCAGCGAGTACCAGAGTGGCTCGGTTGAGGTCACCGGGTTCACGCCGATGCCCCAGGCCTTTCCGCTGTAAGCGGCTCGGACCGGGATGATGTCGTCGTCGGGCTCAATCAGGGCAAAGCCGACGAGCTTCGGCCAGAGTGCACGGTCGAAGCAGTCGTCCAGGGTGACAGACCCCAGAAGTGCAGTGGCCTCCTCGGCGCACTCGTCGATGCGGATCGACCGGGCGAGCTGCAACCGGTGAAGGTCCAACAGGGAATCAACCGTCGGGTACATGGAAGTGAAGTCGACGAGGATCACCGGGACAGGTACGCGTCGGATCCGGCACTCAGCCCTTCCTCCGTAGAAGGCGGCCATGGCGTAGCCGAGCACCTCGGGTGGGAATGTCGGATGACGGTCGAGCATGGGCGTTATCCCCATGGCAGCCAGGTAGGCCTTGGCCATCGAGGCCGGAGAGTAGGCCCGCTCGGGTTCGAGATCGACGGGGTGACACACGAACTCGGCAATGAGCGCCTGATAGAGGGCAACGGTGGCGGCTACGTCCTGGCGGTTGTAGTCGATGTACTGCTCGGTGATTGTGCCGTGCCCGCCGGACTCCGACTTGCCGGGCACATTGAAGGAATAGCAGGCACCGTCCAAGTTGTAGGCCTTCGACGTGAGGGCGTAGGCCAGGGTGCGAAGGTCGAGGAATCGACCGGGCCACACGTAGTAAGGGTCTGGCTGTCCGTCCTCACTGTCCTCGGGGATGAGATCTACCTCGTCGGGCTCCATCGGCTTCGTAAAGGAGATGAAGGATCCCTTGGTGTCCCGGTGGAGGATGGCTACCCGCGGATTGTGCCGGTTCTCTGGGTGCTCTGTGCCGGCCTTGGGGCCAGACAGCACGAGCGAGATGCCGCCAAAGTTTTTCTTCCTGCCTTCCTTTGCATCGATCGCCAAGCGGGAGAGGTCGAAGGGCAGGTTGAAGCCGACCACCCGGGCACGTCCCTTGTAGGCGGCCCGCATGAAGACCCGATCGACGAACTCGCTGCGAGTCATGAGACGCAAGGGTCGGGAGCGCTCGGTCTCGGCCGCGTGATTCGTTACGTACTTACCGAGCACGGCAAACCCATGGGGATCGGTCATGGGCAGGTCGTCGTCGTAAAAGAGGCCTTCTTCGGTGCAGCGGAGCCCGTCGAGATCGATGCCGAGCACCCGGTAGCAGCCGAAGGTCAACGACTGGCGCTCGTCAGTCGTCGTCTCGGTGTCGAGGACGAGTAGCTCGGTCGGTGGTCGGTCCTTCCGTGCCTTGCCCCTGGCGGTGGCTCGTTTCGCCGATCGGTTGGGTGAGCCCTTCGTCGACTTCGAATCACCAACGATCGTCCAGACCCGGTGAGCGATGGGGAGGGTGTCAGGTGTCATGGCATCCCCGGCAGGGTGCGCCACATCGGCAGATGTTCGTCGAGGACAAGTACGACTTGCCCGAGTTGGGCGGCCCAGCGATAGCAGGCTTCGGCAACCAGCTCGAAGAAGGTGCCCAGGGAGCGGAGAGCCAGCTCCATGGCCTCCAGACAGGAGCCCCGCTTGCCCGGCGGGATGGCTCCGACATCGAGCTGCAGGGCCGTGGCCTTGGCGTGATGGGTTGGGCACAGGACGGCAAGGACGAGCCTTTCGTTGGCCTGCCCACAGGCATGATGACCGTCCAGGAACGACTTGCGCACCTTGGCCTGCTTGAGCACGGCGATCTCGGTCTCTCCGCACAGGGCGCAGGCTGGGTCGTGTGGCAGGCGACGGGCTTGCCTGTTCCGGCGGGCGTCACTTCCCACAGGGTCGGGGTCGGGCCGCTGTGGCCGGAACGGTTCGTTGGAATCAGACGTAGATGTCATCGATGTCCAGCTCCCCCTGCCTCAAGTACTCCTCGATCTGGTCAGGATCGCTGGCGAGCTCGACGCCCCCTACTCGCTTGCCCTTGAATCTGGCCAGGACGGCCACGTCGCCTGTGGCACCGAACCGGCCGAGGGCTCGCCAGTGGTCACTGATCAGAGACCGCACTCGCGATCCTCTCGTGTCGACGTCACGCAGCCCTTCGGTCGAGAGGACCGACATGCGTTGGTAGCTCCGATCAGATGGGGTCACCCGCCAGCGCGTGCCCTCCTTCACGAACACCTCCGAGGCAAATCGAAGGGCCGTCACTGGGGTGGTGCCGACGAGACGCGCAGCACCTGCGAACGAAGAGCGATCTCGCCGCATGACGCCCGCTACCTCGTAGGCCCGATGTCGAGCTTCCTGTTCCCTTGGAGTCAGTCCTTCGTAGCCGGCCCGGCCCCGCACGATCACAGTCGAGTCCTTCGTGCGCTTGTCGACCGTTCGGTTCTTCGCGGTCACCGTGAGCCCTCTTCCGCTTTAAGGGCGGCGATTGCACCGTCCAGCCAGGTCCGAAACTTTCGGGACTCGTCGAGGGCAGAGTCGCCGAACCGATCGGCGAACGCTTCGGCCAGGTGACGGCCCATACGCTTCGGGGCTAGGTAGTCGAGCAGACCTCGGGACTCGCTCAGACGGTCGAGCATGCTGACGAGTCGGCCAGCCACCCGGTCGGGGGACTGGCCGACTGGCATCCGACGCTCCGTCTCATCGTCCGGGGTGGAGCAATCGTCCACCTCGGCTGCCCACCGGTTGATCGAGCTGTGCGACACGCCGACCAGGAGGGCGATCTGTCGATGGCTGAGTTCCGGCTTGGTCTCCAGGAGATGGACGGCAGCCCGACGGCGCTCGGCTCCGGTGAGGGGAAGTGCACTCCGCGATGCGGTCTCCAGGGCAATCCGATAGGCGCACTCTTCGGGAGGCTCGTTCGGTCGTGGCGTCAC
>JAYVYR010000063.1:0-14369 GCA_043784065.1 Acidimicrobiaceae bacterium | reverse complement strand
AACGTTGCAACCGTCCGAGCCAGGAGATCTCCGTGCCCAAGCCCACCCTTCAGATCATCATCGCCAGCACCCGGCCCGGACGTGTCGGGCTCCCCGTAGCCCAGTGGTTCACCAAGTTCGCCGAGCACCAGGACTCCTTCGAGGTCGAACTGGTCGACCTGGCCGAGGTGGCCCTCCCCCTCTTCGACGAGCCCAACCACCCCATTGCCCGCCAGTACACACGACCCGAGACGATCGCCTGGTCCGAAACTGTCGACCGGGCCGACGCCTTCGCCATCGTGCTCCCCGAGTACAACCACAGCTTCAACGCCGCCATCAAGAATGCACTCGACTACCTCCACGTCGAGTGGAATTACAAGCCTGTCGGCTTTGTGAGCTATGGCGGTGTGTCGGCTGGCGTGCGGGCCATGACGGCGCTGAAGCCGGTGGTGGCAGCTCTGCGCATGACGCCGACGGTTGAGGCCGTCAACATCCCCTTCGTCGGCCAGTTCATCAACGACGAGGGACGCTTCGTCCCGAACGAGCAGCTCGAGATGGGGGCGGGCGGTCTGTTGGCCGAACTGGCCAAGCTCGAAGGCGCTCTCCGCCCGCTCCGGATCCCGGCTGCGGCCTGAGCCCGGGACCAGCCGGGTTTGGACAGCCTGCAGTACTCTGCCCCCATGGGACAGCGCGGGAATGCCCCGCAGGTCCGCACGGACAGGGGGAAGATGCAGGTGACGTGGTCGAAGCTGACTGCCCTGGTGACAGCATGCGCCTCGATCGTCACTGCTGGCTGCTCAACGTCGAACACCGCCGCACCGTCGGCTGTACCGCCGCCCTATAACGAAGCAGGTTCCAACTCGGTGGGTGTCACCACCCTCGACCTCGGTTCGGCAGGCCTGACGCTGGGCGAACGCCGCGCAACCGTCTACTACCCGGCTGACCCAGCTGCAGTGTCCGGGCACGCGCCGTTCACCTATACCGAGGCCTCCACGCTTCCCGTTGCCCTCCAGGGCATCCTGCCTGCGAAGTACAACACCACCACCACGGTCAACGCCTATATCAAGCCGCCGGCTTCGAAGTGGGGGCCCTACCCGGTCGTGCTGTTCAGCCACGGCTACGGCGGCGAGCGCCTCTACTACTCGAACTTGTTGGCCGGCGTGGCCTCGTGGGGCTACGTGGTGGTCAGCGCCGACTACCTGGAGCGTGGCTTGGCCGCTCAGGCCCTCAAACTCACGGTCCGGCCCACCAGCGCACAGGACGCGGCGATCATGCGGTCGTCCCTCGTCGCCGTCGAGCAGGCCTCTGGCCAACCTGCCTCACCGTTGTACGGCGTTGTCGACCCGAAGCGCGTGGCGGCCGTCGGCCATTCGGCCGGGGGCGGTACTGCGTTCAATGCCCTTGATGCTCCGTCGGTCAAGACCGCTGTCGGATGGGCACCCGTTCCACCAACGGGGACACCATCATCGAAGCCGGTGATGTTGATCGGGACCGAGGGTGACAGCGTGGTCACCCCGTCCACTGTCACCAAGGCGTACGACGCCTTTCGCGGACCGAAAGTGCTGATCGAGATCTCGGGCGAAGGCCACAATTCCTACACCGATATCTGTACGGGCATCCGGTCGGGCGGCGGACTGATCAGCTACGCCGTCAGCGCCGGCTTCGTCCAAGCCAAATTGGCCAAGCTGGGCCTCAACGGGTGTCAGCCCGGCAACATCGATCCGGTCCGGTTCTGGCCGATCGTGCAGTACTACACCGTGCTCCAGCTCGACAATCAGCTGAGCCCTCACCCCTTCGGATCCATCCCCGCACCCGAACCGAACCAGTTTCCGGGGTTCACGGTCACGATCACCCAGACCGGATGAAGCGTCCCACCAAGCCCGGCTCTGACACCGTCGACCTGACCGTCGTGGCTGTGCCCGGCTATTTCGCGGCCATGGGAGTCGAGTACTGGCTCCAACGCAAGCGCCTCGCCTCCGGCAGCACACCGACGGCCGGCGGCTACGAGACGAAGGACACATTGGCCAGCCTGGCCATGGGCAGCCTCAGTCTGCTGGCCCCATTCGTCGTGCCCCGACTGCTGCGGCCGGTCACCCGGGGAAGTGGTCGCTTCGCCAAGGCCCTCGTTGGAGCGGCAGTGGGTGCGGCCGCGCTCACCACTGTTGCCGACGTCCTGGCACGACGGGGCGAACGAAGGTCGCTGACCGAGGAAACTCGGCAAGGTGCCACAGCATCCCCTGGGAACGACAATCTGGCCCCGGCTCCATCGATCGTCCGCAAGGTGTCCTCCATCGGCGGGGTGTCCGCCATTGCCGCCGGCGGCATCGCCGTGACGACGGCGTGGGCCACAGCCACCACCCCCGAACGCTTGTGGGATCGGCGGCTCATCGGTTCGCTCGGTAGCAGCCGCGTGGCGATGGCCGCCGCCGTAGTCGGATGGGACTTCATCTACTACTGGAACCATCGGTACATGCACACCAGCCGGTACATGTGGGCCGTGCACGAAGTGCACCACTCGAGCGAGCGCTACAACCTGTCGACCGCACTGCGTCAGCCGGTGGCCGACGCCCTCGGGACGTCGATCCCCTATGGGCTCCTGTGCCTGTTCGGAATCCCACCGTCAGCGGTCGCTACGGCCCGGGGCGTCAACCTCATCTACCAGTTCTGGATCCACACCGAGGCCATCGACCGCATCGGGCCAGCCGAGGCCACCCTCAATTCGCCCTCGCACCACCGCGTCCACCATGGCACGAACCGTCGGTACCTCGACCGGAACCATGGAGGCATCCTCATCATCTGGGACCGGATGTTCGGCACCTTCGAACCGGAAGACGAGCACGTCGTCTACGGACTCACCACCAACATCGACACGTACAACCCGGCCCGTATCGCCGAACACGAATACCGGGACATGATCAGCGACATCGCCTCGGCCACCGGGTGGACCGAGCGGTTGTCGTACGTGTTCCGGGGCCCGGGATGGGCCATCCGCCACCGCCAACTCGCCAGCTGAGCAAGGCCGCTTACCTCATTCCCGACCATCAACCGGGCCGACCACAGCCGGGCCTACAACACGTTCCACCACCGCCGACCGAAGGGGACACGTGACTGCTGCAGGCACCACGTACGACCCGTGGGAACTCACCACTCCGCCCGGTAGCTCGAGCTACACCATGCATCGCGATGAAGCGGCCGACCCACCGGCACTGGTCTGCCAGGTCGGATCGACCACCCGGACGTACCACCTCTCGGCCATCGAGGATCTTCACGCCTGGCTGCTCGAACAGGACGACTGGGTCCTGTTGGGCGCGGTCGACGAGAAGAAGGAGGCCGGCGGCGGCAACGGGGAAGCATGGGGTCGCGCTCCCGACAATCCGGTTGGCGGCTGGTACAGGTTCCGCAACGGTTACCGCGGTCGGTTCGGCATGTACCTGCCCCGTTGCTGGAGGCCCTCGGGCTCGCTGAGGTCACCCACGACGAGCGGAACAACTCCATGCGAGGTCTGCCGGGCTGAGGTGGGCGGTTCGTCAGGCCGGCCGGGACCGTCGTCGACGCGGTGGCACCTGGCACACGGGACACACATGGGTCCCCCTGCCCGCGACGGTGCTCTTGACAATGGTGGTGCCACAGCGCCGGCAGGGCTGACCGGGCCGGCCGTAGACGGCGGCCACGTCCAGATAACTCCCCCGGTCCCCCCGTGCGTCGACATAATCACGCAGGGTCGAGCCGCCTCGGGCGACGCCGGCGGACAGGACGGCGACGATCCCGCCGTGCAGGGCCTCGACCTGGGGTCGGCGCACGGCACCGCATCGTCGTTCCGGATGGAGCCCGGCGTGCCAGAGTGCTTCGTCGGCGTAGATGTTCCCGATACCGGCCACCGCTGACTGGTCGAGCAACATTGACTTGAGCCGGAGACCCGGATGCCTGCGCAGAACGGCGGCCAGTACCTCTGCGTCGAATGCGGCATCAAGCGGCTCGGGGCCCATGCGGGCCAACAGTGGATCATCGGCCACGTCGGTCGAGGGAAGCACCAACATGCGCCCGAACTTGCGCTGATCGTTGAAGAGGAGGCGGGACCCGTCGTCGAAGTCGAGGACGACCCTGGTCGCCGAGGTGGTCCTCGGACGGCCATCACCGGCACCGAGGAGGAGCTGGCCGGTCATGCGGAGGTGGACGAGGACGCTAACTCCAGGGTCGAGGTCGATCCCGAGGACCTTGCCACGCCGCCACACGCCCGTCACCGGGCGCCCCACGATGACATCGGGTGCGAGTCCCCGCCCAGTCAGACTCTTGTGCCACCGCGTGTCCGTCGAGGTCACCCATCGTCCGGGCAGCGCGTCACCCAACTGGCGCCGGATGGTCTCGACCTCGGGAAGTTCGGGCACGTCTTCACCCTTTTGTCGATGGCGGCAGTCGTGGGGCCGAAACGATGGCGCCGCCCCGGAGTGGTCAGGCGTGAGCGGCCAGGAAGGGGGCGATCCGGTCCTTCGGACGGCCGATGACTGCCGCACCACTGGCGACCATCACCGGTCGCTGGATCATCTCGGGGTTGGCGGCCAGGACTTCGGCGACCTGCTCGGCACTCTGCACATCGGCGTCGACCAGGCCGAGCCTGGTGAAGTTGGCGTCGCGACGGACCAGGGCGGTGGGCTCGTCCTCCAGGATCGCCAGCAGGTCCCGGAGCTCCTCCAGGGTGGGCCGCTCGGCCTTCAGCTTGTAGCGCCGAATTTCGACGTCGACGCCCAGTTCCGCCGCCAGTTCCGTGGCGGCCCGTGAGCTCGAGCAGTTGGGATCGTGGAAGATCGTGATGTCGGCCATACCGGGGAACCTACCGCAGGACGTCGGATCGATCGGCCGATCCGACGGATCCTGGATCTCCACTTGACGTCCCGGGGTTCCGTGTTATCTTGAAATCAAGATAGTTGAACTCAAGAGGGTACAGCTGAGTGAAAGGTAACCACATGGCACAGGCGACAATGCTGGTGAAGCACGAAGTCGAGGACTACGCCGCATGGCACGCTGTGTACGAGAGCGTCGAGGGGCTGCGCCAGAAGCACGGCTGCATCGCGGCCGAGGTGATGGTCGATCCAGCTGACGGCCGGAACGTCTACGTCCAGCACCAGTTCCCCTCCCTCGAGCAGGCCCAGGCATTTGCCGGTAGCGCCGAGTTGCAGGAAGCGATGGGCCGCGCCGGTGTCAAGGGCGCACCCCGCATCGAGATAGCCGTCGGGACCTGAGCTGACGCCGTCCGTAGCGAGCAGCCGGGGGGACGCCCGCACGAACGCCGACCCGGTACCCCTGTCCGAGGAATCGTCCTTCGGACAGGAGTACCCCGGTGCCTCATGGCTTTCCGCACAGGTCTTCCGCGAGCTCGAGTTCGTCGGAGGCCTCGCCGAGGCGCTGGTGGCATCGGTCGCACGGCGACACGGCTTGTCCCACGCCGCGCTCAACTCGCTGGCAGTCATCGAGGGGAACGGAGGGCCGATGGCCGTCGGTGCCCTCGGTGCACGCATGCACATCACCAGCGGTTCTACGACCAGCGTGCTCGACACCCTTGAGCGCAACGGCTACGTCGTGCGCCTCACCGATCGCGACGACCGCCGTCGGGTGCTCGTCGAGGTGACTCCCTCGGCCCAGGAGGTACTCGACAAACTGCTGCCCGAGGTCGTGCATGCCACCACTGCCGCACTGGTCAATTTCACGCCCGAGCAACTCCATGCCTTCCTGGAAACGCTGGCCGACGTACGCTCTGCCCTGCATGCTGTTCCTGGGGATCTGGGCACACCTGCACCTCGCCGGAAGCCATCGCGAATCAGGCGCTCGACGGAAGGACCCACATGACGACCACCACTCCGGCACGACGGATCTCGGCTGCAACGGCCGCCGGATTGGTGCGTTCTGGCGACTGGGTCGACTACGGAGCAGTGCTGGCCCAACCCGATGCCTTCGACACCGCCCTTGCCGCCCGCGTCGCCGAACTCGACGACGTGCGTTTCCGGGGTTGCTTGAGTACACGGCCGCGCGCCGTAGTCGAGGCGGACCCGGATCGCCGACACTTCTCGTTCTTCAATTGGCACCTGAGTGCCTACGACCGCAGGCAGTGCGATGCCGGCATGCAGAACTACATCCCGTCCAACCTCGGGGAGATTCCCGACTACTACCGACGATTCATCGATCCGACAGACCTTATGGTCATCAAGACGTGTCCGCTCGACGAACGCGGCTACTTCAACTTCGGTGCTTCCAACCTTTGGCACGGTGCTGCCGCCTCGCGCGCCAAGGTCGTCATCGCCGAGGTCGATCCGGCCCTCCCCTACGTCCACGGCATCGAGAACGGTCTCCACCGGGATCAGGTCGACTACGTGATCGACGGCGAAGGTGCACCACTGCCGGAGTTGCCACTCGTCGAGGCAACCGATGTCGATCGTGCCGTCGCCACACTCATCGCCGCCGAAATCGAAGATGGCGCCTGCCTGCAGATCGGTATCGGTGCCATGCCGAACACGGTGTGCACACTTCTCCTCGAGAGTGGTGTCCGCAATCTTGGCATCCACACCGAGATGCTGACCGATGGCATCATCGACCTCTATAAGGCCGGCATCGCCAATGGCTCCGTGAAGACGATGTATCCCGGCAAGATCGTCTGCAGCTTCGGCCTGGGCTCGAAGTCGACCTATGACGCCATCCACGACAATCCGGATATCTCCTTTCAACCCGTCGACTTGACCAACCTTCAGAAGTACGTCGTCCGAAACGACCGGTTGACCGCAATCAACAACACAACGCAGATGGATCTGCAGGGCCAGGCGTCAAGCGAGTCGGACGGTCACCGCCACATCAGCGGCACGGGCGGCCAACTCCAGTTCGTTCGGGGTGCCTACGCGTCGAACGGCGGGAAGTCGTTCCTGTGCATGTCGTCAATTTACGAGCGCAACGGTGTCCGGCGCAGCCGCATCGTCCTCGACCTGACACCTGGCAATGTGGTCACGGTCCCCCGGAGCGACATGATGTATATCGTCACCGAGTATGGATTGATCAACCTCAAAGGCCGGTCGATTCCTGAGCGGGCCAAAGCCATGATCTCGGTGGCACATCCTGACTTCCGCGACGACCTCGAGCGGGAAGCACGAGCCAGTGGCCTGATCCCCCGGTCATTCCGGTGATGTCCCACTGACCGTTGTCGCTCCTCCACGGCCGCACGGCCACCAGCCGTCCGGAGGAACCACCATCCCGATCGATCGATCCGGCGCACGATCGATGAGTGCCGGATCTGATCGGTCAGCGTCCCGTCGCTGGACCATCCTTCGGTCGTTCAACTCGCCGGGCAATCTGCTGACCATCTCCTGGAAACATCTCCTCGAGCAGAAACTGCACTCTTGGAGCGATCGCACGATTGGGGTACGTCGACTGAATCAGGTCCAGGCCTTCTGTCGCTGTCGTGAAACCACAGAGGCCATAGAGGAACCGGATGTCATCCTGATCACGCTCGAGTCGGGATGCCAGCAGTTTCATCGCCAGGAGGTAGCGAGGTGATGCCGCGGCGACGCTCAGGTGATCCCCCTCGCAGACCCCGATGCGTTCTGGATCCGAGCCCGACATGAACGCCTTCGCTCCGTCGTTCAGCCATTCCTCCTCGATCTGCAGACGTTCTGCAACCCGAGCCGCCGCCTTTCGCACTTCTGTCACCGGCACGAAGATGGCATCTACGTCGACCGTTGCACGCCAGGCGTCGTAGGCGAGGGCCATGGCTGCTCCACCGACCACGACTACCTCACCCCGGACCCCGACGGCGCCCAGCTCCTCATCAAGAAGCCGCAGGGCTGCGAGAAGCTCCTAGCGATCAAGCAGCATGGCTAGGCGAAGACCAATGCGCCCGCGGTGATGAACACACCCCGCCGGGCAAACGAGATCGGGCCGTGTACGAACGCGTCGGCATGCAGGGACTGCATCCCCGATACGAACCACCATTGATCGAGGAATCGGCTCGGATCCTCGATCCAGGGGGGGCAAGCCGTCCCTGGCGAACGCACAGGTACTGAGTGATGGCGGCGAGAAGGGCGTCATAGCGCTCGTCCCCGGTTGGAACGGGCTCGGAGGCGACGAGGTCCTGGCGATCGTCGACCGGAGCACGTTCGACGAGTTCAACGCACCGAAAGGCAAGGCGAAGCGCACCCGAATCGTCCCCTACGCAAAGGCAGTTGCCGATCTCTAGGCCGACGTCGGCGATGTTCGGGCGCTGATAGGCCATCCCCCATCGTAGAGGCATGGTGTCTCCATCGACCTTCGATACCTGGTGCCGGCGGATGCAGCAGGTCGCGCCTGCGTTTGGCGTCTGGAAGATTGGTCCGCCCGGAGCGTGGGGTTCAGGCAGTACTCCACGAGCTGCGTCGCTTGGCGAGCGCCGTGCGCGCCGCGTTGGCCATCCCGCAAGGCTGGATCGTCGAGCTCCGGAACCGCATCGGACATCTGGGCGGCTGCTTCGTCGGGCCGGCGGGCAGCACGCCACGCCATCACCTCCCCTTTGTCGATGGGGAAGTCCTTCCCATCGGTGCACAACAGCCGGTCCATCGCGCTGGAGCCGGCGAACCTTCCGGCCACAGCGGGCGTCGCAGTCGGCGGCCAGCAACCGCCTTACGCAGACGGCACCAGTCGGGGTGAGCCCCACCGATCCCCCCGGCCTCCGGTTGCCGCCGTCCAGATCGTCGACGCCGATCCGCCGGACGACGCCCGCCAGCTCGAACGCGTCCATGATGTCGGCAACATCGGTCGTCTCCCTCCGCTCCACGTTGTCGTCGTCGATGTGGGAGCTCAGCGCCCCGAGCACAATCCGTGTGGCCGTCGCGCCGATGTCCTCCACCGGAAACGCTGCCTGTGACCCGTAGGGTGCGATACGTAGATGGACGTTCACCGAGTCGAGGATCTTGTCAACGTCAGGAGCGCCAAACCACGCATCGCGAATCCGCTGGGACGGGAGCGGCCGAGAGCCAGTAGGGTGTCCACCGCAAGGTCATACGACCCGCCCGGATCGTCGGCGAGCATGCTCGAGGACAACGTGACGTTGTCCATCAAACCGACAAAGCGCAGGGTTCCGGCTACCTCCGTGTCCTTCAGTAGTTCGTACCGCGCGGCGGCTCCAGCGATCTCCTCGCGTATTTGGTGGAGCAGTACAACGAGTTCGGCCAGACGGATCGCTCCGAGTGGTGGCGGCGCCCACGTTCGAGTTCAGGCTGAATCACACGCTCTGAAATTGCAGCGCTCGCATCGAACCGTCGGGCTTGGAATGCGTCACGTAGTGATGCGGCGCCACGTTCGTCCCTCGATGTCCCGATGGTTGGAAACAGAGTTCCTACCCGAGCAACCCCTTGGCGATCACCACGCGCTGAACCTGGTTGGTGCCCTCGTAGATCTGGGTGCTCGGTTCCGGGGGTCCAGCTGGTTGCTCCCAGTACGCTGACCTGGGTCTCTTCAGGTTCGAGTGGTGCTGAATCCACCCGGTTCCACCGAGTTGTAGGGATAAAGTAGGGATGAAATCGGCGATTGCCCACCGTCCCTCGGGCCTGGTCCGGTCCGGACCTGATCGGTCAGCGTTCCATCCCTGGGCTGTCCCTCCGTCGTGCATCTCGCTGTGCAACGTGCCGCCCATCTCCAGGAAACATCTCCTCGAGGAGAAACCGTACCCTCGGTGCGATCGCACGATCGGGGTACGTCGACTCGATCAGGTCCAGGCCTTCTTCGGCGGTGGAGAAACCACACAGGTCATAGAGGAACCGGATGTCGTCCTGATCACGCTCGAGACGGGATGCCAACAGTTTCATCGCCAGCAGATAGCGAGGTGAAGCCGCGGCCACGCTCAGGTGATCTCCTTCGAAGACCCCGATACGTTCTGGATCCGATCCCGGCATGAACGCTTTCGCTCCGTCGTTCAGCCAGTCCTCTTCGATCTGAAGACGTTCGGCGACCCGGGCCGCTGCCCTCCGCACTTCCGCCGCAGGCACGAAGATGGCATCCACGTCCACCGTCGCCCTCCGGGCGTCATAAGCGAGGGCCATGGCCGCGCCACCGACCACGAACACCTCACCCCGGACCCCGACCGCGCCCAGCTCCTCGTCGAGGAGCCGCAGCGCTGCGAGTAGCTCCTCGCGATCGAGCAGCATGGCTACGCGTAGGCCAGGGCGCCCGCGGTGATGAACACACCCCGTCGGGCGAAGGAGATCGGGCTGTGTGCGATGGCGTCGGCGTGCAGGGATTGGATTCCCGAGACGAACCACCACTGGTCGAGGAATCGGCTCGGATCCTCGACCCAGGTCGGGGCGAGCAGTCCCTCGCGAGCGCAGAGGTACTCGGTGATGGCGGCCAGCAGGGCGTCGAAGCGGGCGTCCCCGGTCGGGACGGGCTGGGGAGCGACGAGGCCCTGGCGAGCGTCGACCGGAGCCCGCTCGATGAGTTCGACGCACCGAAACGCAAGCCGAAGAGCTCCGGACTCGTCGCCTTCGGAAAGACACGCGCCGACCTCGAGGCCGACGTCGGCCATGTTCGGACGCTGGTAGGCCATCCCCTCAGCGTAGAGGCAGGATGCATCAATCGACGTTCGAAGCCTGGCATCGGCAGGGGAACCAGGCCGCGTCTGCGTTTGACGGCGGGCGGGCGTCATCACAGAGCACGGAACGGGGAGGGAATGTCGCCGATCAGCACGACTCCCTTCTCCGCAGCAGTCCGCCGCGGTTCTCGCTCCCGACGGACCAGCTTCGGCAATTCGCACACGCGTGCGATTGGATGTGGGTACATCGACTCGCAGGCGACCAGAGTGTCCCACCCAGAGCATGAGCCTCAGGCGTCACCCCACGAGCTGCGTCGCTTGAAGAGCGCCTTGCGCGCCGCTTTGGCCACCACCTTCGTCGGGTGCACCTGGGAGACCGCCGTCAGTACCAGCTCGGTCATCGGTGACGGCGCCCTCCACATGCCGCCGATTACGTCGACCTGCCTTCCGTGGTCTCCGGCCAGCACCAGCGTCGAGATCAGGCTGTCCGGCCCACCCGTCACCATGCGACACCCGAGGACATCGACGAACCCATGCCCGTCCGATGGATCGAAGAGCTCCTCCTCCCCGGCCTGTCCGTGGTCGACCAGCCAGCACAGGGCGAAGCCACGAGTCCCGGGTTCCAAGGCAAGCTCACGGACGTACGGCGTAGCCAAGTCGGAACCGATCTCTCCGAGGATGGTCAGACCGAGGATCCGCAGGTCTGAGTCGTCGAGCTCCCGCACCGCGTCGGACATCTCGGCGGCCGCCTGACCGGGCTCGCGGGTCGCCCGCCACGCCATCACCTCCCCGTAGACGACGGCGGCGCCCTCCCCATCGGTGCCCAACAGCAGTTCCGTCGCATTGCCGCCCGCGAAACGACCCGCCACGGGGGTGTCGTAGCCGGCGTCGGCGAGCAGCCGCCTCGCGCAGACCACACCCGCCGGGGTGAGCACCACCGATCCTCCCGACGTCTGGCGGCTGTCACCCGGGTCGACGGCGCCGATCCGCCGGACAACCCCGGCCAGCTCGAACGCGTCCATGATGTCGGCGACATCGGTGGTCACCCTCCGCGCCACCTCATCGTCCTCCACCCGGAAGCTGAACGCTTCGAGCACCACCCCCGTGGCCGTCGCTGCGATGTCCTCGAGTGGGAACGCAGCCTGGGACCCGTACGGGGCGATCAGGAGGTGGGCGCTCACCGAGTCGAGGACCTTGTCGACCTCGGGCCAGGCGAACCACGAATCGGAGAACCGTTGAGACGTGAGCGGCCCGATCGCCAGGAGGGCGTCCACCGCCCTGTCGTAGAACCCGCCGAGATCGTCGCCGAGCCCAAGTCCGCGTTTAGTGGCGACGACCTTGCCAAGGGCCACCCGCACGACGCCGGCCTTCTTGGCCCAGGCGAACACCTGTCGGAGCCGGTAGAGCTGATCGGAGCTACGCGTCCGAAACATCCGGTCGCCGATCTGCCGGTCCACGAGGTCGCCCGTTCCGAGCAGGTCGACCAGGACCCGGGCGTCAGCCAGGGTCAGGTGGCCCTTCTGGGTCAACTTGCACCCTGCACCGACATAGTCGGCGAGGTCCCGGAACATCGAGAGGATCGGTGCCGCCTCCTTCGATGCGGTCACGTCGTCCTCGGCCGGCAAGGCGACAGGTGGCAGGGTGCGTCGGGGTGGCGGGCTCGAGAACGCAGAGTCGGGCAGCAGCCGGTGGCGTTCCGCCTCCGGCAGCTCGTTGAAGCGCTCCATCCACGCGTGGAGCTCGTCGGCGTCGGTCATATCGACCCCTTCGTCGGTGGCTGCGGCGAACATCGACTTGGCCAGGCCGAACCTGGAGCGGTCACCCATGGCCACGACGAACTCATCGGCCAGCGAGGTGACCGCTTCGATGAGTCGGTCGACGGAGGCCGACCCGGGACCGAGGAGTGCCTCGTCGTCGAGGAAGCTGAGGAACAAGACCACGGCCGGGGGGATCGTGATGCAGTCGGCCTGAGTGACGCTGAGCTTCTGTGGACACCACTCGAGGAGGAAGTCGGCGACGTCGCCGGTACGCCACGTCGCCAGCTCCCCGTCCCCATAGCGCCACTTCCAGTCAAGGGCGACGCCTGCATCTCCGACCAGTTGGTCGATCTCTTCGTCCGAGGACCGGTCTTCTCCTGCCAGCCAGCGGGCGAACCGACCGAGCAGCAACTCCCTTGCCGCTACGAACCCTGGCTCGTCCTCGTGATCGACAACGAGCCGCATGAGGCTGAGTTTTCCATGCGCTGACGGGCCGCTGCATCTCCCGTAGTCCATGACCGGGGGTGGGGCACAACACTTTGCGCCGGAATCCACCCGGTTCCGCCGAGTTGTAGGGATGAAGTAGGGATGGAATTGGCCGAAGGACCGTGCAACGACGCGTTGCTCGGCGATCGCCCAACCTCACCGCCTGCTCGGCGATTCGCACCATGGCTCCGGTCACCATGACCGCCGCCTTCGCTTCCGCTACGGCGATCTGACCGGGGTCGTACGCCGCCCGATTCTTCAACGGGAGGCCGACTGCTCGGGCCTCAGCCCCATGTTCCCAATGGCGCGCTCACACTGAGTTCCGATCCCGTTGCTGAAGGGATGTCGAGCTGTCGATCCCACACGTTGCACGTTGGAGATCAGCCGGCCTTCCCGCCTTTCTTCGATACGTCGAAGCCGAGCGACGCGTACGCCTTCCTGCGTTCTTGATGCATGCGAGCCAGGACCGGCACGGACGCATCCACGTAGTCATGAACCTCGACACTCGTCTTCTCAGCCGTAGGTCGCAAGACCCGTCCGACGTACTGCACCACGCTTCCTTTGAATTTGATGGGGAACGCCAGAAACAGCGTGTCAAGCGGAGGACAGTCGAAGCCCTCTCCGAGCAGGCTGGCCGTCGCGGCCAGGACGAGTCCGTTCCTTGTGCCGGATGGACGGTCCAACTGCTGCAGCACCGCGGTCCGTGCCTTCTTGCCCATCTGACCGTGCATCACCAGGGGATGGATGCCACGCTCCACCAGCGCGGCGGCAATCAGGTCGAGGTGTTCGGTCCAACGAGTGAGCACCAGGCAGTTCCTGCCATTGGCCGAGGCGCCAGCGATGTCGTCGCAGATGGCAGCCGTCCTGTCCCTGTCTTCGACCAGTCCCCGAAACGTGGTCTGGATGTGTTGTCCATCCTCGACGGCCTCGTGGGCAGTCATGTGGACGATGAGCTGCAGCGAGTGGCGATTCGCCTCCGCCGGTGCGGACATGGTGTGTCTCACAGGTCCACAGTGCATTGCCATCATGGCCTGGAGTCCATCTCGTCGGTACGGAGTGGCCGTCAGTCCGATCCACCTCCGCACGGGAATCTCGCGGACTGCGCGTTCGAACGTCACCGCCGGCACGTGGTGGCATTCGTCGACGATCACCATCCCATAGGGCGCAGTGAGCTCGGCGATGTCGTCGCGACGCGCCAGGCTCTGGACCATCACGACATCGATCAGGCCCTTCGTCTTGCTCCTCCCTCCACCCAGCTGCCCGATCTGCTTCGCGTCGACATCCAGGTGGGTGACGAGACGCTCGCGCCATTGGTCGACGAGCGGTTTCCGGTCCACGATTACCAGGGTGGGCACCTTGTGGCGGGCGATGAGACCGCAACCGACGACGGTCTTTCCGGATCCGGGTGGGGCGACCAGCATGCCCAGGTCGTGGGGAGCCAGCGCTTCGACCGCCTCGCTCTGGTCTGCCGTGAGGGTAGCGACGAGCTCCACGGCGACCGGCTCGGGGTTCTGAAAGCCGTCGACGATACGAAGTTCGCTTCCAGCTTCCTTCACGATGCGTTCGGCCGCGTCTCGGAGCCCCCGAGGTAACTGCAGCTCACCCAGTGC
>JAYVYR010000062.1:0-18958 GCA_043784065.1 Acidimicrobiaceae bacterium | reverse complement strand
CGCCGGTGCACCTTTGTCCGCCAACGCTCAAGAGTTCGTCCGAGTGTGCCGATCTAATGGACGTGAATCCAACTCGAGCGGCATCGATCCAGGACATGTCCCGGTTGTTTGACACAGTGCAATGCCTACGTGGTCAGCTTCAGGCGTGCGAGGCGATCTACGAGCAGACGCTCCTCAGGCTCGAATCGGAGGAGTCGGTTTCTGACATCCTGCAGTCGGTCGAGGCCGGCACTACCCGTAGCGAACTCAATTCTGCGCTGGAGGACCTCGAACGTGTCCGTCACGCGTCGAGGCTGTCGATGATCGCCGCCGAGATGGAGGAGGGCTCTTCGATCAGCGAGGTGGGACGGCTCTGGAGATTCTCCCGTCAGATGGCCCAGCGATACGTGAAGGAAACGCGCACGGGTTCGTGGACCGTGTCCCACGGCAGGGTTTCGCCCCAAGGTTGACCATCATGGCTCTGTCGGGTCGAAGATATCGATACGGTCGGGATCCACGGATGCCCATACTGTCACTCCATGCGTAAAGCGCTGGGCTGCGAAGTCTGCGATTGGAACCAGTGCGGCCACGCCGCCGGTAGACCCGCCAGCAACCCCACTTTGTGACTCAAGTCGTACCCTGGCACAGTCACCCTGCAGCGCTACATCGACGATGGTCGTCGACCAGGCCACGACAGTGGAATCGATCGGACGCTTCGACGAACACACGATGTCGGACGGCGAGATGGCCGCAAAGCGGGCGCCGCGTGCTCCATCGAGTGCCGCCACGACGGGACCGCCGCGGAGGGGGAGCGATACGCCGTCGGCCTCCCCCTGTAACAGGTTGCGCCCCATCAATTCGGCAACGAAGGGTGTGCGCGGTTGCCGGTAGACGTCGGCGAACGTGCCGGACTGGACCATCCTGCCGGCCTCGAGGAGGACGAGCCGGTCAGCCACGGCAGCCGCCTCGAGGGGATCGTGGGTAACGATGATGCAGGCGGCACCGAGGGTGACGAGGTGGGAGCGCAGTTCGGATTGCACCAGTCCACGTTGCGTGACGTCGAGTGCCGCCGTCGGCTCGTCGAGAAGGAGCAGTCGAGGCTCGGTGGCTAGAGCCCGTGCCAGGGCGACCCGTTGGGACTGACCACCCGAGAGCGTCGACGGTCGCGACCCGGCCAGTTCGGCCACGGACAGACAGTCGAGCCAGTGGAGGGCGCGCTCGGTGGCGAGGGAGGTTGTCATCCCCTGGCTGCGGGGGCCGAAGGAGACATTGTCGAGCACGCTCAAGTGAGGGAACAGGAGGTGATCCTGGAAAACGAGTCCACACGAGCGGCGACCTGGCGGCACCAGGATCCCGAGCGACGGATCGTCCACAATGGTGCCGTCGAGGGAAATCCGCCCGCCGGAAAGCGGTTGGATCCCGGCCAGCGTCCGCAGGAGGGTGGTCTTGCCACTGCCATTCGGGCCGAGTACGGCGACCACCTCGCCGTCGCCGACTGTTAGTTCGAGGTGTTCCTCGAACTGTGCCAGGTTGACCCGGACCTGCGCCTCGAGGCTCACGACGACAGGGCCCCAAGCCACCGACCCCGCAAAGCCACGAGCACGAGGAAGGAGAAGCCAACCAGGGCCAGTGACAGGGCGATGGCCACCTGCTCATTGCCTTGGAGCGCCAGATAGACGGCGAGGGGCAGGGTTTGCGTTCGGCCCTGGATGTTGCCGGCGAAGGTAATGGTGGCACCGAACTCTCCCAATGCCCTGGCCCAGGTGAGTGCCGCACCGGCCACGAGCGAGGAGGAGATCAACGGCACCGTCACCCGTCGAAACGTGGTCCACCGTCCCGCTCCGAGGCTGGCTGCCACGTCCTCGTAGCGGATGTCCATGCCGACGAGAGCGGCTTCCACGGTGATGATGAGGAACGGCATAGCCACGAACGTCTCTGCCAACACGGCCCCGGCCGTGGCGAATGTGAACTGGACTCCGGTCAGTTCGAAGATCGGCTGGCCGAGGATGCCGCTTCGCCCGAACACCAGCAGGAGGGCCACCCCGCCGACGACCGGGGGCAGGACCATGGGCAGGATGGTCAGGGCCCGGACGACGGGCTTGCCGGGAAACGTGCAACGTGCCAGGAGCCAGGCCAAGGGGATGCCAAGTACCAGGGAAAGCCCTGTCGCCCACAGCGAGCACACGAGTGAAAGATGCAGGGCATCGAGGGCGACAGTCGAAGTCAGGTCAGACCACAAGGTGAACCATGAGGTCTTGAGCAACAAGCCGACCAGCGGCAGAGCCAGGAATAGGACGGTGGCTGCTCCCATGGCGACCACAGTCAACGGTGGCCTGCGCCGGCCATCGGTACCCGCTTCGCCGAGTCTCACTTAGTGCGCGGGTAGAAAGTGAGCCCTCCGGAGGGCAGCCGTGCCGACCGGTCCGAGCACGTAGGCCATCCAGGCCCTGGCCAATGCCGGGTTGGACGTAGATCGCAGGATGGCGACGGGATAGCTCGTAGTGACATTCTGCGATTTGGGGATTGGGACTCCGACGGCGGTCGTGCCGACGGTGGCGGCGTTCGTCACGTAGACGATGGCAGCGTCGGCATCGCCGGTCGTGACCTGGGCGAGTGTGGCGTCGACGTCGGGGGCCCGGGTGACCGCGGTCGGCAACAGGTGGACCATGGCCCGAGTCAGCGCTTCGCCAGCCGTCGCACCGCAGGGGGCGGTGAGTACGCAGAGCGCCACCACGTGGGCACGCGGCAGATCGCCCAATCCATGGATCCCGAGGGGGTTGCCCGGTTTGACGACAATTTCCAGACTGTTGCGGGCGAAGGTCGTCGGCGATCCGGCCAGGTCTCCGGCGACCTGCACCTTGGCCATCGGAGCAGGGGCCGCCGCCGCGAAGACATCGGCGGGTGCGCCCTGGACGATCTGGGTGGCAAGTGTGCCCGACGATCCGAAGTTGAACGTCACCGAAGTCCCGCGGTCTGCGGCCTCGAACCGAGTTGCCAGAGCCGGAAACACCTTCGACAGTGAGGATGCCGCCGAAACCGTGAGCGAACCCGCAAGCGGTGATGCCGTCGACGTGGGCGCCGATGTCGACGAGGCCGAGCAAGCGGCACTGACGAGAGAGACGGCGCCAAGGAGCACGATCGTTCCGACACCGGTGACGTCGATGCGAGGCCTGAATCTGGAGTCATGCGTCATGACGGCGTGATCTCGATGATCACATCGGTGGCCTTGACCACCGCGCTGGCCATATCACCCTCTTCGAGCGCGAGTGCGTCGGCCGCCTCTCTGGTGAGGAGGGACACGATGCGAAAGCGTCCGGCCCGCAGTTCGATGATTGCGGTGAGTTTGTCCCGCTCGACGCGGGTGACGACGCCGTTGAACCGATTGCGGGCCGATTGAAGGCGAAGCTGCTCCGGTTCGTATGCCTCGTCCACCTCCCGCACGAAGCGGGCCAGTTCGGTGCCCTCGACGACCCGATGACCGCCTTCAGTACGAACCGTCTCAAGTTTGCCTTCGTCGCACCAGCGACGAACGGTGTCGGCGCTGACGCCCAGGAGTTCGGCCAACGGACCGGATCGATAGTGCTGCATGAGGCAACTCTAGTCAGACAAAACCTGTTTCTAAGGGAAGAAAATGCTGAATAGCCTGCAAATCTGCGCTTTTGAGGACTTCTACGATGCAGGCCAGCGATTCATCATTGGCCTGGTTGGCCAAGGTTCCGACCTCGTTCCCAAGTGCCTGTCCGGCCACCTGACTTGTGCCAGACGGTGAGTCCCTCCATCGATGCCCCCGGGTCATGGTCGAAGAAGGCCTGGACCAGGACCAGTCCGGCCACGACGCAAGCCGTCAAGGCCTCGATCTCCACGCCGGTGCGACCGGCAACCGTCGTGACTGCCCGAACCGCTACTCCACCGTCGACGACGGCCACGTCGACCACGGATTGGTCGATCAGAAGCGGGTGGCACAGCGGTATCAGGGTGGATGTCAACTTTGCCGCCTGAACCCCGGCCGATCGGGCCATTTCGACCAGGTCGTGCCCGCCGGGTCGGCTGGCCAGTACGGCAGCCACATCGGCACCCGTCAGGACGGTGCATCGGGCTTCAGCCACCCGCCGGGTGACATCCTTCCCGGTCACGTCGACCATATGGGCCTTGCCGTGCTCATCGATATGGGTGAGACGGGGCGCGGTGGCGTCCCGGGGCGTGCCCCCCTTCCCGCTCACCCCCCCGACACCGGGGGGAGGACAGCGACTTCGTCACACGGGGCCAGAGTGAGGTGCACGTCGGCCGACTCGCCATTGACCCAGACCCGCGACACGGCGAGCACTTCGGTGAACGGGGGACCGAAACGCAGTTCGGCTGCAGCCAGTACTTCGGAAACGTTCCGGCCGGGTAGGTCGACCTGGGCCGTCCCGGCATGCATCCGAGCTGGTCCGAACAGTCGGAGGATGGGCATCGTCATCCGCCGATCATGGACATCGATCGCGCTGGCCGGAGGAAGCCGGGGTCGTCGATACCGTGTCCGGGGCGTTTGCCCCAAACCGCCCGACGCAACACCTGGGCCACGGCGTCGTCGGAGCCACCCCCCCGCAGGATCGCCCGTACGTCGAGTTCGTCATCGCTGAACAGGCAGTTGCGTACCGCTCCGTCCGCCGTCAGTCGTAGTCGGTTGCAGGTACCGCAGAAAGGCTGGGTGACACTTGAGATCACACCGATCTCGCCTTGACCGTCCGTGAAAAGGTAACGCTCGGCAGGTGCCCGGTCGTCGCCGCCTTCGACGGCAGTGAGCGGCCACCGGGTGGCGATCTGCCGGAGCACTTCCGCACCGGGCACCAGTTGGTCGCGTCGCCAACCGCCCTGGGCATCAAGGGGCATGAATTCGATGAAGCGGACGGTTCGACCGGTCGTCCGGGCGAACTCGGCGAAGTCGAGGATCTCGTCATCGTTCACACCGCGCATGAGCACGACATTGACCTTGACCGGAGGGAGCCCGGCCAACTCGACGGCATCCATGGCTGTGAGCACCGTGCTCAGGTCACCTCGACGCCGGATGGCGGCGAACCGCTCGGGCCGAAGGGAGTCACAGCTCATGTTCACCCGGGTCAGGCCGGCAGCCACCAGGTCCGTCACCGCCGACTCCAGCAGGATCCCGTTGGTGGTTATGGAGATGTCGTCCATGTCCAGGGCCGCCAGGCGGCCGACCAGCTGATGCAGGCCCCGCCTCACCAGTGGCTCGCCTCCGGTGAGGCGCACGGCGCGCACCCCTAGGCCCCGTGCCACACCAACCACCCGCACCACTTCGTCGAAGGTCAGGAGTGACTGTGGCGCCAGGAAGGTCATCCCGACTTCGGGCATGCAGTACACACAGCGCAGGTTGCACCGATCGGTGACCGAGATGCGGAGGTCGTCGTGGACTCGGCCGAACGTGTCGACCATCGGTCCCGCCATCGGCATTCCCGCCTGGGCCACCGGCCGGAGGCCGCCCCTCGACAGGATGACGGGGACGGCTTTCATGTCGGTCCGGGGGAGCTGTGGAGTCGGTCCGGCGCAATGGCCAGGACCGCCACGGTGCCGCCGGCCGCCACGCCGTCGCCGTCCTCCACCATGGCCAGCGCATTGGCCTCGGCCATGACCGACAGCTGGTGGGACTCCTGGCCGTCGAGGGGTCGTACCCGCCAGGCGCCGTCATCGCTGACGGTCAGTACCGACCGGATATAATGGGTCTTGCCGTCCGGTTGGCGACGGATGGCGCCGTCGACCGTCGCCGGAACGGTCAGGTGGTGGAGTTGGCGGTGCCCGCCCATCTGGCGGCCGGCCGGCCGCACGAGCAGCTCGAAACTGACCATGGCCGACACCGGGTTGCCCGGGAGCCCGAACACAGGAACTCCGGATCCTCCGAGGATGCCGAAGGCGAACGGTTTGGCTGGTCGGATCGCCACTTGCATCCAACGCATCGATCCACCGCATCGTTCCCGCAGGACGGTCTTGACGACATCGGCATCTCCGACGCTGACCCCACCACTGGTCAGTAGGGCGTCGCAACGTCCAGCCGCTCCGTCGAGTGCCTTGGCCACGTCTGCCGTATCGTCCCCTACGGTCCCGAGGTCGACAGGTATCCACCCCTGTCGAACCACCAGCGCCAGCAGGGACGGGCGGTTGGCGTCACGGATCTGTCCTCTGGTCAACGCGGTGCCGGCGGTCGCCAACTCGTCGCCGGTGGAGAGGACCCCTACCCGGATCGGCGGATAGACCTCCACATCGGACAGCCCCTGGTTGGCCAAGCTGCCGAGATGGCCCGGGGTGAGTTCGGTGCCGGCGGCAACGACCGTGGTGCCGACCGCCACATCCTGTCCGATGATCCGGATGAAGGACCCGGACCGGACGGGTGCATCGAGTAGCACCACCGTACTGTCGCCGTCCGACCGGCACGCCTCCTGCATGACGACAGCGTCGGCGCCATCTGGGAGCGGGGCCCCGGTCATGATGCGCACAGCCTGCCCGGCTCCGACGAGGACGTCGCTGGTCGAACCGGCGAGCGCCGTCCCCACGAGATGGAGGCCGACGGGGGCGACAACCGACGCTGCGGCGGTGTCGATGGATCGCACCGCATATCCATCCATGGACGAGTTAACGAACGGCGGCACCGGCTCGGATGCGACCACCGTGTTGGCGCAGACACAGCCGAGGGCCTCGTTGAGCGACATTGGGCGCGGAGTCAACGGAGGACAGTGGGACAGGACATAGGCCAATGCTTCGTCCAGCGGGATCATCCGGCGATGTTCTCGATGTCGTGTGCACACAGTCCCCAGTCGGTGCCGCCCGCCCATGTCTCGCGCTTCCACACCGGCACGGTGCGCTTCAGGGTGTCGATGCAGTACCGGGCGGCATCGAACGCCTCGGCCCGGTGCGGAGTGGACACCACGACAACAACGCTGGTGTCGCCCACCACCAGTCGGCCGGTCCGGTGGAGGAGCACCAGCCGCCCGACGTCCGCCCACTGTTCCCGTGCCGACGAGGCCACCCTGCCCAGGCGCGCCACCGCTTCCTCGGCGAAGACCTCGAACTCGAGTGCGGTCACGCCGATCCGACCTGGCGAATGGTCGCGGACCGTGCCGCTGAACGTCACGACGGCACCGCACGAAGGGAGAGAGGCCCAGGCCAGCGCCCGGTCAACGGACAACGTTCCGTCGATCACGTCGACCCAGTCGCTCTGGTCGCTCCGGTCGTCCGGTGGTTCGCCCACGAAGCATCCCTCTCGATCGGCGACCTGCAGCTTCGGCCAGCCCCCGCCGATTCTAGGAGGGAGCGTCACTCTCGGCGAACGGGCCGGATTTTGACGCTGGAAGCTCTGGTTGCTGATTGGCGGTACCGACCCGGGCTTCTGGGCACGCTTGTGACCGGCAGACCGTTCCGCTACCACGGGCCTGGGCGTCACATCTATCGGTTGCCATCGGGGACGGTCCACCGGTGCCTCAGTCGGTGGAGGAATCGGACTCCCGGACCACAACCTCATCGTCGATCTGAATGACGCCAGTCGTGACGACGTCCGCGTAGACACCGAGATGGTTGGGGGCAGCTTCGTTCAGTGTGCTGATCGCTTGGAAGAGTTCGGGTTGACGCTCGAGTCCGGGTCTGGTCGGTCCGATGCTCGGCTGGCCGCGCAATGGCATGGCGCATCGCACTGTCGGTTGGGCGATCTGGAGGACGACGGATCCGATACGCAGCCGTCTTCCGATCCATTGATCTTCGCAGAAGGGGTCTCCGTCGACGGCTAGGACGAGATTCGGTCGGAAGCGGCGGACGTCCCAGTCCAGGTCGGGTCGCATCCGGGCGCATCCGTCGAGAGTGGCCGTGGTGACGAGGTGGACGGGGGAGAGGTCGAGAAATGTGCCCGGAGGAATCGGGATGTCATAGAAGTCGGCGTCATCGTTGGGTGGATCAAACGTCATCTCGTAACTAAGGTCATGGTTGGTTTCCGCCACACGCAGCATGACGGGACGTCCGAGCCATGCCGAAAGAGCTTCATCAGCCCTTGAGTCGAGGGGCAGTTCGGTGCCGTCGGGGAGCACAATGCGCTCGTCGGTGGCGAAAGCCTGTAGGAGCTCTTTGGTGCGTTTTGCTGACATCACGCGCCCGGTTGCCACGTCGACAATCGCCCACCGACGGTCGTCCTTGATACAGGCAGAACCAACGTCGACTGCGTCCACCGCCAGACCTTGCATCGACTTCACCGGATAGCGCCACAGCGACAGGACAGAGCCGGTCGTCCTCACCGCAGCATCACCCTGACGCGCTGCACGTTGCGCCGGATCTGGATTCGATGAGGCTCCAATTTGTCTCCCCACCGTTCCGTATTGCATACGTCAAGTATGCAGCCTCGGGTGTCAATGCGGCTGGCCCCCTCCCAGCAGTTCCAAAGCATGAGGCAGGACATCGACTACGGCGTCGAGCGATTCGATTGCCCCGGTGACCGATCCCGGGAGGTTGATGACCAGGGCGGATCCAACAGTGCCGGCCACGCCGCGTGACAGTCGTCCGAGCGGACTGACCGACCTGGCCGCTTCGGCCAGTCCGGGAGCTTCGCGCTCAAGCACTACCCGTGTGGCTTCGGGGGTCCGGTCGCTCGGGGAGAATCCGGTTCCCCCGGCCGTCACCACCAATCCGTGGAACGACGTCGTCAGACCGGTCAACGCTGCCGATACGGCAACGACGCCGTCGGGTGCCACCTGGTGGTCGGCCACGTGAAACCCGTGGGACTCGAGGGCGGCGCACACCGCCGGGCCGGTGCTGTCGAGGCGGGCGCCGGCGTAGACCGAATCCGAAACAGTCAGAACTTTGGCCTCGAAGGACATGTCCGGCACGCTATCGGGCGGTGGGGGCGCGGTCCTTCCTCTCGTCCAACGTGCCACAGTGGGACCATGGGCACGGTGGACCGAGACCGGGTCCCGACCGCCGCCGTATCAGGCGCCGGGCGCCAACCAGCGACGCGTGCAACGACCGTCAGGGCCGACGGACCCGAACACGAGATCGATGGGCTCGACGTGGCAGCCGTCCGGTTGTCCCATGTCTACGACGGCCCGGCTGGTGAGGTACCGGTGCTGGCGGAATTGACCGTGACCGTGCCCAGGGACGGCTATGCAGCCCTGGTAGGACCCTCGGGCGCCGGCAAGACCACGCTCCTGTCCCTGATCGGAGGTCTCGAACGGGTCCAGTCCGGCACGCTCCGGGTGGGCGGCCATGACGTGGCCGCGCTGGAAGGCGACGACCTCGCCGCCTATCGGCGCACCACGGTTGGCTTCATCTTCCAGAACTTCGGACTGCTTGATGCCCTTACCGCACTGGAGAACGTCGAATTGGCCGCCATGCTGGCCGGCGAGCGACCGTCGCGACGAAGGACCCGGGCCGCCGAACTCCTCGATGCCGTCGGCATGTCGCCGCGCGCCGCCCATCGTCCTGGGGCGCTGTCGGGTGGCGAGCGCCAACGGGTGGCCATCGCCCGGGCACTGGTGAACGGCCCTCGTCTGGTGCTGGCCGACGAGCCGACGGGCAATCTGGATGCCGATACCTCCGAGGAGGTGATGGTCCTGCTCGAATCGATGCGTCGAGAGCGGGGCTGCACCCTCTTGGTGGTCACCCACGACCGCGGCCTGGCTCGGAGGGCCGCCCAGCTGCTCGTGCTCGACCGAGGCCACATCCGGGAGACTGTTGAGCCGGACGCTGGTCTCGATGGAGTTGGTGCCGGTCAACGCGGGGTAGAGGCGTGAGCCCACTGTGAGTTGGGCCGACGCCTTCCGATTGGCCGCCCGGAGCGTGCTCCGCCGCCCAGGACGCGTGGCCCTGACCGTTGTGGCCGTCGCTCTGGCCGCCGCGTTGTTCACGGCTATGTTGACGATGGCCTCCACGGCTCAGGGACGGGTCCTCAACCAACTGGCCAAGGGTGGGCCCCTGGCTGGAATCCAGGTTGCCGCGGCCGCCCCCGACCTGTCGCAGCTGAACAGCGACAACCCTGCCCAAGGTGCTGCGAAGCCCATCGACCAGGCAGCGGTCATCCGCATCTCGCGCTTGCGGGGGGTCGATGTCGTGCTCCCGATCGTGACGGCGCAAACACTGGTGGTGTGGCCCGGACACACGTCGACCGACAGCAGCAGCGCCCCCAACGGCCGGGGCAGCGTCGTCTTCGACCAGATGGTGGGCGTTGATCTTGTTCACATCACCAACATCCCGGTGACCTTGTCTGCCGGCCGGTTCCCGTCACCCGGTTCCACCACCGAGATCGACGTGACCCCTACTCTCTTGGCCCGTTACGGCATTGCCTCGACTCGGGTGGCCCGCTCCGTCGGTTCGGTGGTGGAACTCGGGGCGCCGCGCGGCTTCCGGGGTGTCGACGGATCCCAGGTATTCCGTAGTCGGTGGACCAAAGCCACCATCGTGGGCATCGTCACCCAGCAGGCTAACTCCGGCGGAATCCTGGCATCAGTGTCGTTGGCCCGGACCGGACATGCCTGGACGGCATCAGGGGATCCCACGGTCGACGGTGATGCCAACCGATCACCGTATGCCGGACTGTTCGTGGTAGCCAAGGGACTTGACTCCGTCCCGTCGGTGCGGGCTGCCATCGAAGGGGTCGGGTACTCGACCAGCGCACCCGAGAACCTCATCGCCTCAGTGGAGCGCTACGTCCGAGTGGTCGAGATCGTGCTTGCCGGCATCGGTGTGATCGCATTGGCCATCGCCTCGTTGGGGATCGCCAATGCGATGCTCGCCGCCGTGCGCGAGCGGCGCCGAGAGATCGGAATACTCAAGGCCGTCGGAGCGCGTGACCGCGACGTCCTGCGCTCGTTTCTGATCGAAGCAGCCGTGATGGGTGCGGTGGGCGGGTTGCTCGGCACCATGCTCGGCCTGGCGCTTGCCCGTGTCGTGGCGGCCATCGTCAACGGCTACCTCACCGGTCAAGGTCTGGCTGGCGTTCACGTGGGCACACCCGTCTTCCTGGGCGTCGCCACCGTCATAGGTGCCACCGTCCTCGCCCTGGTGGCCGGATGGGTGCCGGCCCGTCGCGCCGCCCGCCTTCCCGCCCGTGAGGCGGTGGAGCTATGAAGCACCGGATGACCGGTACGGTACGCTGGACCATGGTGGTGGCGTTGACCGTGCTGTCCTCCGCTTGCGGATCGACCCACAGCGCACCCGTTCTCGGGCACATAGCGGGCGGACCGCCCTACCGTTACGTGGCAGTGGGTGGGACGGACGCTACCGGGGGAGGCACCGACGACCCCCTCCTCGATGCTTGGCCCCAGCAGCTGTTCCGGGCGTCGATGCCGTTGTCGGCCGTGCTGGTCAACGCGGCCGTACCGAACGAGACGGTAGCCCAGGCCCGGATCGACCAGGTCTCCACAGCGCTCGCCTCGTCGCCGACGGTGGTGACGGTTTGGTTGGTATCCGGCGACCTGTTGGCCGGCACTTCACCGTCCGCCTTCCAGTCCGAGCTCCTGCAGCTGCTGACGGCATTGCGCCAACGAGGCCGTACGGCTGTCCTGGTCGGTTCGGCACCACCCCTTGACCTGGTCCCAGGCTATGGGGCCTGTCGAGACGGTACCGGGCCTCCACGCCTCCACTGCCCGGTGCCACTGCCCGACCGGGCGACGCTCGAGGTGCGCCTGGCCGCCTACAACGCGTCGATCACCGCGGATGCCGCTGCGTCCGGCGCCGTGGTGGTCGACCTGCAGTCGGCCGTGTCCCGGTCGGTGGCGGCCGGAACGACGCCGTTCCTGGACGCCACCGGGGCCGATCTGTCCACAGTCGGAAGCACGGTGGTGGCCGGCGCATTCGGGTCGGCCCTGCACATGGCCCTTCATCCGACCACTGGTGCGGGCGGCTGAACGCTGGGCGTACAACCGGTCAGGCGACGCTGAGGGTGACGAGGTGGCGACCGGACACGTCGTCGCTGCTTGTGACAGCGAAGCCCGCGGCACCGGCCAGGGCGTGCACGGCGTCGGCACCGACGCGGGACCACGAGAACCATCCGGTTACCGAGTGGTGGGTCTCCCACCGGCGCCGTTCGTTCCGGACGCCGGAGGTGCAGGTCTCGACCTCGGCCACCACCGTTCCATGGGGAGCTAAAAGCTGGCGGGCCCGAGCCAACATGCGAAGCGGGTTGCCACCGATGCCGATGTTGCCGTCAGCCAGCAGGACGTGGGCCCAGGCCCCGTGGCGACTCGGTGTCTCGAACACGTCGCCGTGGATGGCCTTGCCGCCGCGCTCGACCGTCATCTCGACGGCGGTAGCTGACACGTCGATGCCCAGGGACAGGACCCCACGGTCTGCCAGCGCCGCGGTAAATCGGCCTGGCCCGCATCCGAGGTCCACGGTCGGCCCACGGCACAGTCCGATCAGTGCCTCGTCGGCGGCGCGATCCTCGGGGGTCGAGGCCGAGCCTCCCAGCCACCGATCGATGGGGAGGAGGTGGCGATCGCCATCTGAGGTCGAGATCCAGCACGGCACACCGGACGAGATCTGCCGGTAGAGGACATCGGTGGTCACGAGCCGGCGGATCGGGCCGACCGTGGCCGGTCCTTCGTCGACATCCCAGGCGGCTGCGGCATCCAGGTGCATGCCGTCAACCCCCGGCCGTAGGGATGTCGACGAAGCCAGGATCGATGTGGCCGGCGACCGGAACGACGTCACGCCGCCGCCGGCCGGCGATGATTAGCTGAACGGAGTAGAGCAGTGCACTGGCGGCGAAGAACACTCCGGTCAACAGGAGCCAGCGTTGCAGGTAGGGCGCCTGGTTGAGTCCGGTAGCCCGGAGGTACGAGCCCGAGCCCTGTTGGATAATGCCGGGAAAGAACAGCAGCAGCAGGAGGCTGCTGGCCATGGTCGGAATCCGCAGGTAGTTGACCGGTGACACGGCCGGCGGTCGGTCGGAGGTCCGTCCGCTCACGGCCCGCCAGCCGGCGCCGAGCGACCGGTCAGCCAGGGCGTAGGCGGGAAAGAGCACCAGGTCATGCAGGAGCACGGCGCCCAGGAACCAGACGATGATCGACTGCCACCAGTGACGGTGATTCCACAGCGATCCGACACTGAGCAGGCTGACGGCGTAGCCCACCAGGGCGAAACTGGCCACCAACGAGAGCAGGTGGAGGGGATGGGCCCCATATGCGCGGGAGGCACGAGTCCGTAAATTGTGCATCTCAGGCCACGAACTCGATCGAGCGGACCCACTTGGTGCAGTGTACGCCGGGGACAGCGGGAATGATGATTCGGGCCGGGAACCCGTGGTCGGCCGACAGGTCGACACCGTTTACCCGCAGCGCCAACAGCGCGTCGGGGTCGAGGACCTGATTGGACTGCAACCAGGCTTCGCTGAAGATGCCCCCGACCTCGAGCGACTGCACGTGGGCCTTGGACGGCGACCGGACCCCGGACACTCGGGCCAGGTCAGCCAGGCGAACGCCGCTCCACCGCTGGGTGGTCGACCATCCTTCAACGCAGGCGATGGGAAGGTCAGCCGTGTGCTGGTGCATGGCCAGCAGCTGGTCCCGGGATAGCTGGACGGGAGATGGACCGCCGCTGAGGGCCAGACGCCAGGTGGAGCCAGTGGCCTTGGGTTGGATCGAGGCGGCAACCGCCGTCCGGTTGATCTGGAAGTCATTGGGCCCATTTCCGTATGAGCGGCCACGGGGGATGAGCAGTGCCGTCTGGCGCGAAACCCCGCCGATGCTCTGCCCGACGGTCAGCACGGCAACCAGCAGCGACCCGCCACCCACCATGGCCAGCGCACCCCGGCGGCTGATGGTGGGTTCGGCCGGATCGGGCGAGACCAGGCCGTCGGGATCCGGCGGCTCCGGTCGGGTGTCGGCAAGGGAGGTGCGCAGCTCACCTACCAGGGGACGGGAGCGGAGGCTGCGGACCATGGTGGGCAGCTTGAGACCCACGTGGACCACGAATCCGGTCATGAACACCCATGCCCCGAAGTAGTGGGCTGTGTAGAAGTTGAAACCGAACAGGTAGTCATACTGAATGTTGAGGATGCCGGTGACCATCTCGAAGACGACCCCACCGACGAGGAAGATGAGCGAGAGGCGCTCGAGCAGGTCGGCACCCGAACGGGCGGCGGGCCACACGAACAACTTCGGCATGACCGACCACAGCTTGGCCAGCACTACCGGCACCAGGATCAGGGCGAGCCCGACATGGAGGCCCTCGGTGAGTTGAAACAGCCAGGCCGGTCGGGTCGGCCACGTGAAGTAGGGGAGATGGAGAAAGCCGACGTGGCTGGGGATCGACTGGTGGAACACGGGGCTGTAAGCGATCCAGTCGAGCAGCCCGGTGAGGAACACGATGGGCAGACTCAGCAGGAGTACCGAACCGAATACTGACGTGAGCCACGGGCCGCGCAGGGGGCTTCGGAAGACTCGTGGCTCTGGCAGCCCCGGAGGGCGTCGGGCGGCCACGGCCCGCCACAAAGATCGGGGGAAACCGAATTGATGCGGTCCCCCGACCGCCCCGCTTCGCCCCCCGACCTGGCCCGCGGCATCCGTGGGCGCCGATCGGGCGTCGCCACGTTCCGCGTCCGCCTGCCCCGCCTGGTCGTCCGGAGCTGGCGTCATCGGGTACCCGCAACGATGACTCGGGTGCCGTTCCACCGGTACTCACTCATGGCAGTTAGTCCTCGCTCGATCCGAACCATTACCCCCTGTCGCAGGAAGTTTCGGAACGTGGTGCCGTGGGTGGGATGTGACTGTTCTTCGGGATATTCGGAGCGGACCCCGGCACGGATGACGGAGTTGGGTGGCCGCCGGCCGGTTTGGCGGGGCTACGGTGCTCACATGGGGCTCCATTCGCAGGCTCCTGCCGTTTCGTCCCTGGTGGGTGAGGACCCAGACGCGTTTTCATGGCTTCGTCGGTACCGCGCCGACCTCGCCTGGGGAGCCTTCGTCCTCGTCCTGGCCACCGCGGCGTTCGTCGTCCCACACCTGCACCTGTGGTGGCTCACGCCGCTCATCCCTCAGGACGCCGTCCAGAACCATGCCCTGGCCAGTACGGCGCCCATCCTCGGGGTGTGGCTCCCCCATGACAATTACGCAACGCTGGGGTCGATCGGTGTAGCCCTGGTCGTGATCGTGTTCGGACCGGTGGCGGCCCGCCGTCTACCGTGGCGCCCGCTCCTGCTGGTCACGTGGCTGGCCGCGACTGTCTGGGCAGTGACACTCACTCTTGTTGACGGACCAGTGCGCGGCTGGGTCGGCCGGGTCAATGGCACCGGCGGCTATCTGGCCCAGATCCCGAGAACGGGTGGAGTGTCGGCGCTCATCCACGGTTTCGCTTCCCACATTCCCGAACACTCAGCTGCCCCGTGGGACATCTCGATTGCCGGTGATCCGCCCGGTGCGCTCCTCACCTTTGTCGAGCTGGACCGGATCGGACTCAGCGGTGCGTGGTGGGCCAGCGCCCTTTGCGTTGTAGTCGGTACGAGCGCGGCTGCCGCCGTGCTGGTGACCGTCCGGGCCCTGGGCGATGAGGCCATGGCCCGTCGCGTCGCCCCGTTCGTGGCCCTGGCTCCATTTGCCGTGTGGGTGGGCGTGTCGGCCGACGGCTACTTCGCCGGTGTGGCGGCGTGGGGGATCGCCCTGTTGGCCCTGGCCGCCACTCGGTCGACACCAGCGTCTGACGCGGTGGCTGTGGCCGCCGGCGTGCTGCTCGGGTGGAGCGTATTCCTCGACTACGGGCTGATCCTGTTGGCCATCCCGGCTGTCGCCGTAGTGGTGGCTGCCGGCACTACCCGATCGCTGATCGGCGGCGTGGCCGGGGCTCTGGTGGTCACCGCCTTCTTCACCATCCAGGGCTATTGGTGGCTCGACGGTCTCTCCCTGCTCCGCCACCGTTACTACACAGGGATCGCCCACTACCGCCCTTACGGCTACTGGGTGTGGGCCAACGTGGTGTCCCTCACCTGTGCCATCGGGATTCCGGCGGTGGTCGGGCTCCGGCGGGCGTTCGACCGGGATGCGCTTTGGCGCCGATCTGGCCTGGAGATTCTCCTGGTCGCGTTCGTCGCCGTCGTGGTGGTCGCCGATCTGAGCGGCTTGAGCAAAGCAGAGGTCGAGCGGATCTGGCTCCCCTTCGCAGTGTGGCTCGTCGCCGCCCCCGCGCTACTCCCGATCCGCAGCCACCGGGCCTGCCTGGCCCTGCAGGCGACCGGGGCGCTGGTCATCAACAGCCTGCTCCTCACCAACTGGTAGCGCGGCCTGCCGCGGCCGCACGGAGGAACTGGCTGTCGGGGCCGAGAACCGCGGCCACGGTAGCGATGTCGTCGATGGTGTCGACGTCGGTGAGGGCGACCAATTCGGACACGGTAGGGGCGATTGTCTGCAGTCCGGCCAGGGTTCGCTCTCCGGTGTCCGCTCGCGACATGACTACCTCGGCGAGAAACGAGGCCCGGTGGGGTTCGGCCAGGCCAAGCGCCCACCACCCGCCGTCGGTGGCCGGACCGTAGACGGCGTCAACTCCGTCGCGCGCCAACTCGCGGGCAGCCGCAGTCAGTAGCGATGGGGTCACCTGCGGGGTGTCCATGCCGATCTGGAGCACGGGGCCTGGTGCGAGGTCGCCGGCATCGCGGTGGGCGGCGGCCAGGCGCTCGCCCAGAGCATCGCCTCGCTGGGCGATGACCACGCATCCGGCCAAGAGGACCTCGAGCTCCTCGGCCCGACGGGCGCTACCGAGGTCCCCGGTCAGCGCCACGATGCGGGCCGCTACGTCGGCGTCGCGCACCGCCGTCAAGGTGTCGAGCAGGGCGGCGGCGGCCAGGTCAGCCGCGGCACCGGGGCCGATGCTGGCGGCAAGTCTGGTCTTGGCCAACCCGGGTACGGGTGCCTTGGCCACCAGGAGCAGGGCGGCATCGACCGGACTCACCGGATCACCTTGAGGAAGTCCCAGGTGGCGATGGCGCTCCCCACTATAGAGCCGGACACCTTCGAGGTTCCGGCCGTTCGCGGTCGGTAGGCCACGGGACATTCGTCGACCCGGAGCCCGGCCCGGCCGGCCCGCACCAGCAGTTCCAGGGGATAGCCGGACCTGCGGTCCTCTACCCCGAGGTTGAGCAGGGTCCGGGTCCGAATGGCTCGAACTGCACCGATATCGTGGACCGGCAAGCCGAATTTGTGACGCAGTCGGAGGGCCAACACGGCGTTTCCGGCCCGGGCGTGCATCGGCCAGCCTCTACCCCGCTCCGGTATCCGACGGCCGACGGCCAGATCAGCCCCCTCGACGAGGAGGGCGACGAGAGCCGGCAATTCACCTGGGTCGAGGGAGCCATCGCCGTCGAGGACACACAGGACGGAGGTCTCCACGGCCTCGACGCCGCAATGGACGGCGGCTCCGTACCCGGGGGTTGCTTCGTGGACCACCGTGGCCCCGTGGGCCCGGGCCACCTCAGCCGTGCCGTCATCGGATCCATTGTCGACGACCAGCGACCGGTAGCCATCGGGCACCGCATGTAGTACTGCAGGTAATGATCCGGCCTCGTTCCGGCATGGGATGATCACGGTCACGTCTCCGGCACATGGCAAGGTGCGGTCGTCAGCCAGGCGACTGTCGATCGCCGCCGAATGGTCCTCCGACTCCCGATCGACGTCAGGCACGGGGGCGCACCGTGGGCACTGCGGCCCGCAGCGGGGCCCAGGCGAAGGAGGCCAGACCTTCAGCCAGCGGAACCCGGGCCACGAAGCCGAGCTCGGTGGCCGCACGGGCCGGGTCGGCCACCACGTGGCGGACGTCGCCGGACCGGTACTGGCCGGTCACCACGGGCTCAGGCCCGTTGCGGATCCGGGACAGTTGGCCCGCCATCTCGCCGATGGTTGTCGGACGGCCCGAGCAGATGTTGAGGGGATGGAACCCGTCGAGCTGGCGTCCGACGGCCAGGGCGTTGGCCGAGGCCACGTCGCTGATATGGACGAAGTCACGGGTCTGTCGTCCATCCTCGTAGACACGGGGTGGTCCCCCAGCCTCGAGGGATGAGCGGAACATGGCGGCCACCCCGGAGTACGGCGTGTCGCGTGGCATCAGGTCGCCATACACATTGTGGTAGCGCAACGCGGTTACGGAGGCGCCGGTGGCCAGGGACCAAGCCAGCGCATAGTGCTCCTGGGCCAATTTTGCGGCAGCGTAGAGACTGCGTGGCCGGAGGGGGGCGTCCTCGTTGACGAGCGCCCAGGAGGCGTCACCTCCGTCAACAGGACAGCGGGCTTCGAAACGACCGGAGCTCAGGTCGTCGTCGCTCCTCGGGGCGGGCACGACGATCCCGTGCTCGTCACACCGGTAGCGACCATCGCCGTAGACGACCATCGAGGAGGCCAGCACGAGGCGTCGACACCCCGCCTTGTGCATGGCGGCGAGCAGAACGGCGGTGCCGAAGTCATTGTGGCTGGCGAATGCCGGCCCGTCGGCGGCATCGATGCCGGCACCGACCACTGCGGCCTGGTGGCAGACGACGTCGACGCCCCGGAGCAGATCGGCCAATGATCCGGCATCGCGCACGTCCACGGCCAGGATGCCATCGGGTGGCTGGGCGGACTCGCCATGGGCCGACGGAAGCATCAGATCGAGGGCGACCACCTCGTGGCCCTCGGACCGGAGTGCGGCCAGCACATGGGTGCCGATGAAGCCGGCGGCCCCGGTGAGAAGGACTTTCATGGGCGGCGGATGTCCCAACCGATAGACGTGGTCACAGGGGAGATCGTAGACAGGATCAGCCGGGAGCCGACCAGGAGCCGACCAGGAACCGACCAGGAACCGACCAGGAACCGACCAGGATCGGCCAGGAGCCGACCAGGAGCCGACCGCTTCCGGATCCGGAGGCGGGGCGTGTCTGCCAACATGGGTTGATGGCCGATGTCGTTGACCCGCCGACCGAAGAGTCGAGGTGGCTACCCCGGCACGCGTTCGAATTGGCCGGGCAGGCAGCCGACCAACTCGCCGAGGTTTCGGG
>JAYVYR010000061.1:0-8954 GCA_043784065.1 Acidimicrobiaceae bacterium | reverse complement strand
GGTGACCACCAGGACCACAGTCAACGGCAAACCCTGCGATCTCGCCAGCGGTACCACGGTGGCCATACTGGTAGATCGGTGGTGCCCGTCTCCTCGCGGGGTGGCGGTCGCCGTCAACGGCGAGGTGGTGCCGAAGAGCACCTGGGAGTTGGCCGAAGTAGCACCAGGCGATGCCGTCGAGATCGTGTCGGCGGCGGCAGGAGGCTGAGCAACGTGTCGGCGGGGGCTGCTCCAGGGGTACCGTGGCTGGCGATGACCGATGCCGCACTCACCGATCCCTTCATGGTCGCCGGAAGCAACGTGGGTTCCCGCCTGCTGGTCGGTACCGGAGGGATGACCAGCCCCGGAGTCGTTGGCCGGCGCGCTGCGGGCCTCGGGCACCTCGCTGGCCACCGTGGCCGTGCGTAGGGTGGACCCGGACACCCGTCATTCACTGGTCGACCTGCTCGACGGACTCGGCAGCCGCATCCTGCCCAATACGGCCGGATGTTTTACCGCCGTCGATGCCGTCCTGACCGCCCGGCTGGCCCGTGAGGCGTTCGCCACCGACTGGGTGAAGCTCGAAGTCATCGGCGACGACCGAACCCTGCTACCTGATCCGATCGAACTTCTGGCCGCAGCCGAGCAACTGGTCGACAACGGTTTCATCGTCCTCCCCTACTGCAGCGACGACCCGGTGGTGGCCCAGCGGCTCGAACAGGTGGGATGTGCTGCCGTCATGCCGTTGGGGACCCGGTCGGAAGCGGATTGGGCATCCGCAATCCGCACAACATCGAGCTCATCGTGGAGCGGGCCGGTGTACCCGTCATCCTCGACGCTGGCATCGGCACCGCGTCGGTTGCCTGCCTGGCCATGGAACTCGGCTGCAACGCCGTGCTGGTGGCGTCGGCCATCACCAGGGCCGAGGATCCGACCCTGATGGCGACGGCCATGCGGGACGCGGTAGCTGCCGGATGGACAGCGCGCCGGGCAGGGCGGATAACCCGTTGTTTCGTGGCCGAGGCGTCGTCATCCTTCGAAGGAATGGCCAGGCCTGAGCGAGCGGTCGGGCGATGACCGTCCACGTCGGCCGAAACACGGCCACACCGCCGGTGGCTCTGATCATCGCCGGCTCCGACTCCGGGGCTGGGGCTGGCATTCAGGCCGATCTCAAAACCATGAGCGCCCTCGGGGTGTTCGCCACCACGGTCGTCACCGCGGTGACGGCCCAGAACAGCGCCGAGGTGACCGCCGTCCATCCGGTGCCGACCGAGATGGTGGACGCCCAGATCGCCGCCGTGCTCGACGACTTCGACATCCGGGCGACAAAGACAGGCATGCTCGCCACCACTGCGACCGTGCGCCTGGTGACCGCCCGTGCCGCTGCAGGCGATCTGCCAGCACTGGTGGTCGACCCGGTGATGGTTGCATCGACCGGACGACGACTGCTCGACGACGCAGCTGTCGATGCCTACCGTTACGGCTTGATCCCGCACGCTCTGGTGGTGACCCCCAATTTGTTCGAGGCGGCCATGTTGGCCGGAGTCGAACCCCTTGACGACACCGAGGTCGACGTCGACGTCGACACCATGGCCGATCTGGCTGCCCGTATCCACGAGCTCGGGGCTACCTGGGTGCTCGTCAAGGGCGGTCACCTCCCCGGTGTCCACAGGACTGGATCTCGCCCCGCTCCGGACCGGGTCGCCGATGTGCTGTATAACGGGATCGACGTCACCGTGCTGGAGCAAAGCCGGGTGGATACCCGTAACAATCACGGGACCGGATGCAGTCTGGCATCGGCTACCGCCGCCCTACTGGCTTCGGGTCACGATGTACCCGCAGCCGTCTCACGGGCCAAGGCCTTCGTGCATGACGCGCTCCAGGGTGCCGCCTTGTGGGACCTGGGGCGCGGACACGGACCCCTCGACCCGTTCGGCTGGTCACGCGACTGACCTGCCGCGGCACCCCGGACGGCCCACCTCATCTAGGACATGACAGTGGCCGGGTCTTGCGACCCGGCCACTGTCTCCCCCGGAATCCCCCGGCTACTACTGGAACGGCTCGGTCCGGCGGACCGGAGCGCCCTCCCCCACGGACGACGGGAAAGCTCCCGTCACCAACCGTCGCATTGTGCGGGATCGCGAACCCAATGTAAACAGATGGTGAACAGTTTTCCCTCAACGTGACCAGCTGACCACGTTGAGTAGTAACTGATCAGACCACATCCAGATTGAGCCGGTTCCACCAGCCACCGGTGCATGTCGACTCTGGATGACTCCCTCCTCCGGGTCGGAGACGCGGAGCCGCCCGCTACCGTTGGGCCATGACAACGTCAGTCCCCCGCCGCCTGGCCCAGTTCGTCGCCATCGGAAGGATCGGGATCGGCTGCACCGCCCTGGCCGCTCCCACCTTGATGACCCGCCCATGGATCGGAGACGCCGCCGCATCTGCCGATGCCCGCCTGCTTAGCCGCACCATGGGCGGCCGTGACCTGGCTCTCGGACTTGGCACCCTACGGGCCCTAGGGGTGGACGACGCCGAAGCCCGTCCATGGGTGGCGCTAGCCGGCATGGCTGACGCGGTCGACGCCGCCGTCACACTCCTGGCGTTCCGGAGGCTGCCACGGCTGACCCGGTGGGGCATCCTGGCCTCGACGATAGGCGCCGCCGTTGTCTCCTTCCGGGTGGCACTGGCGCTGGAGCCCGACCCGCCCGAGTCATCGGGCAGCATCACTACTGCTGGCGCCTCGAAACCAACTTCTGTCAGCGTGGCCTGAGCCCCCACAGCCCCTCCGCACAGGAACTCATGGGACACTGCGGCCAGCGGACGTGACCCCAGTAGAATGGAGGCATGACCTCGACGTCCCAAGACGCCCACACCACAGGGCCGGACACCTCGTTCGGTTCTGGCAGCTTCGGCCCTGACGACGGTACTTCTGTCCCGTCCCATGAACCGATGTCGATTAAGGGACCGGCCCTGATCGTCCTGGGGCTGGCCGTAGTCATCCTGCTCGGCGGCGTTGCCGCCGCCGCTCTCTCCAGCAGTTCGAACCCGTCCTTCTCGATCCGCCAGGTGACGCTCGACGACGGCACCACCGTCCACCTTGTGCCGGCCACCGTCTCACTGCACGGCATCGTTGACAACAGCGAGCCGCCGGCCGACATCATCGACCAACTGGGCATTCCCCAGGAGTCGATGGTCACCGGAATCCTGAATTCGGACCGGCACACCGCCCAGTTCGACCGCACCGTCAAGCTCTCGAGCCAACTGGCCCAGCCCCAGGTCATCGAGGCCTACCGACGGATGCTGCATGCTGTGGCCTGGAAGATCATCTACGAAGGGCCGGCTCCCCAGGATGTGCCCGGAGCCACTGAGATCCTGGCCAAGTTGGGCAGCAGCGACGGTTTCTATTGGGAGGTCGGGGTCGTGGCCTCCCCCACCACTCCCGCCGGGGCCACGCACTACTCCGTTGAGGTGCTCCAGACTCCTGACGGGAACTGACCTCCTCCGACCTGGCCAGAGGTCCCTTCCCCATGGGCAACGACCACGTTGTCGGCCGGATCCTCGGAGCGGCGGAACATCCAGGCCCACAGGAACAGATTGATCGGGTACAGCAGGTACCCGACCCGGGTAGCGGGAGCCAGAAGGATGGCCACCAGCATCACCCATCCGGTCAACGAAGCCACAGCTGCCGCATCTTTCGGCGGCTGTTGCCACAGGTGGCGGCCGAGGACGGCAAGACCAAGAATGGTGACCACGATGACATAGGTGCTGTGGACAGCCGGAAACGTGGACACCAGCACGTGGCCGGGAAGGGCGCTGGCCGCCGGAGATGCCACGCCGGCCAGCCCGAGCGGGAACCGGACGACATTATCGATGAACGCCGACGGATTGTGCAGGGCCACCGGGAGCACCACCGGCACGATCAGCACGGCCACCCCCATCCCGAAACGGCCTACCGCCCGCCGGCGCTGGAGGTCACTGACCGCGAACAGGGCCAAGAAGACCACGGGCCAGGCGGTGAACTTGAGCGTGCTGGCCGCCCCGAGGGCAAGTCCGGCAAGCACTGGTCGTCGACGTTGCAGCGCCACCAGTCCGAGCAGCATCAGGGCCACGACCGGCATATCGTCGCCACCGGTGGCAAGCGGCAGCGCCGCAGTAGGCAGAGCCGACAGGGCCTGGAACGATCTCGTCCGGGCGTCACTCGATGGTCGGATCCGACTGAGGGCGATGGCCGCGATGATGAGCGTGAACAGGAGGAACTGAATTCGGGCGTCGGTAAGCCGCGCCTCCACCTTGCTCCCGCTGGAGAAGCCGAACACAACCATACCGGGCAGGTAGGGATAGTAGAGCTCGTAGATGGGAATGGCGCCTTGGCGGATCAGGATGTGGCCGTTGCGGTCGATCACCTGGTACGGGTCGTGGCCATGGGCGACACGTATGCCAGCCCGCTCAACCACAAGGACTTCGGGCTGGACGTGAACGGAGGCGTCGCCATGTGTGGCCCACGTCACCTCGAAGGCCAGGGGCACCACGGTGGCCCCCAGCAGTACGACGGCAAAGGCCGCAAACCGGGCGACCCGCCACCCGGATCCGTTGACGGGCGTCCTCGATCCCACCGACGCTCGTCGGCGCCGGCGGGCCACAATAGCCATGAACAGAGTTGCTGCCGCGTAGGGACCCAGGGCCAATCGGCCCCACTCACGGTAGAGAGGGATGCTGACGGCGAGTGCGGTAGCCCCGGCGAATGCCGTCGACACCCCATACAGGAGCACGTCGCGGCTGTCGGCCGACGACGACCGCAACCATGCCACCAGGGTTGTCCATGCCGCCGGAGGCCAACGACGGCTCAGTAACGCAGCGTCAGGCACCCCGGCTCCCCTCGAAAGCGAAGAGCCGGCGGTAGAAGCCGAGCTCGGCTTCGAGCGCAGCCTCGATCGATCCCGCACGACGGAAGCCATGGGATTCACCATCGAAGACGATCAGTTCGACGTCCGTCCCACCGGTCCGCAGACGGTCAGCGAACCGCTCAGCCTGGTCTAGCGGCACGATGGGGTCGTCGGCACCTTGGAGGAGGAGTACCTGTCCGACCAGGTCGTCGGCACGGTAGATCGGCGAACGTTCCCGATAGATGGCGGCAGCCCTCGGCAGTGGCCCGACCAGTCGGTCCAGATAGCGGGACTCGAAGTCGTGGGTATCGGCCGCCAGGGCGGACAGGTCGGTCACCCCATACCAGGCGACTGCGCCGGCGAACACCCGGGCTCGGATCAGTGCGGCCAGGGCGGTCAGTCCCCCGGCGCTGCTGCCGCGAATCGCCATTCGGGCGCCATCGACGAGTCCGTCATCCGCCAGCGACCGGGCGAAAGCCACGCAATCGTCAACATCGCCCTCTCCCCATGCGCCGCGTAGCAGGTCTCGATAGGAGCGGCCGAAGCCGCTGCTGCCCCGGTAGTCGACAGCAGCCACGGCGATGCCCCGGCTGGTCAAGAACTGAACAGTCGAGTCGTAACCGGGCTCGGCGGCAGACGTCGGGCCGCCATGACAGAACACCACCAACGGGGGAAGGGCCCGCCGGTCATCCACCATGTCCGGGTTGGTCGGCGGGAAGAACAGACCGGGCACGGAGTGGGCACCGACATCAACCGTCCGACGGATCGAGTGCGAAGCCCACTCGGGGGCCACCTCCACCGCAGGTGGTGCCGAAAGACGCCGGGGCGGGAACGACCCGTCGAGGGCCACGCTGACGATGGCATGGGCCTCGGACGGCGTCGTGCCGTGGACTACCGCCGAAATTCCATCGGCACAGACTACGCCGGCCAGGCTCACGCATGGTTGTGCCACTTCAGTGACGGTCCAGGTGCCCGAATCAGGCCCGGCGACCGGTGGACGCAGCACAACCAGTCTGTCGCGGCCGCCGGTGCCCATCCGGGCCACCAACGAGCCGTCGGCCAGTTCTGCGTAGGTGTGGGCCCCGAAGACCCAGTCCGGCCTGTGGAACTCCGCTTCCATCTCGACCAGCGGGACGGATCGCACTGGGTCGGTTGGTCCCAGCAGCTCCCCGGGTGCGATCCGGTAGGGCAACCACCAACCCGATCGGTCGTCGATGAAGACCAGACCACCGTCGGACATCCAACGGGGCTGGCCGATGGACACGCCCGGGCCGCCAGCCACGTTCCGGGCCGGTCCCACATCGATGGAGGAATTCGTGGAATGCAGTGGCGCGACCCGAAGCACTGTCGCGTCCCACGGCATGTCCGGATGGTCCCAGGTGCACCATGCCAGCCATTTGCCGTCAGGCGACGGGCGCGGAGCCGACACGAAGTGGCCGTGATCGACCAGGACCTCGGTGCCGGCCGAGCCGTCGGTGGGCACGGCCACCACCCGATGGGTCGCCGATGTTTCCGACACTTGCTCCTCCACGAAAACCAACCACCGTCCATCAGGAGTCGGCCAGCCGTCGGCGTGACGTGATCCGGAACCCCCCGTAGCCAGTCGAACCGCCTCGTCGGGGAACGCCAGATCTACCCGGTACCAGTGCTGATCGCCCTGGTCGACATAGAACAAGATGCCCCCCGACACCTTGGCCGCCCCGCCGCCGTACTCGTGGACCCGGCTGCGGACGCTGACTCCCGGGGGCGAATCGTCACGCCGTTCTGCCTCACCCGGGTGCCCGGCCCCGGAGGGACAGGCCCCCACCACCACCTGCCGGCCGCCTTCTTCTGGACGGGATTCAGTCCAGAAGATCCGGCCCCGATCGGACTGCAGATCGCTCCTCGAGACTTTTGCCGCCCCAACCTGGGCGGCCGAGAACGGTGACGGCCACCATCCGGCCAGGGCGCCGCCCGACGGGTGGTGCTCCTGCGTCCCCACGAACCCGGTTGCGTCCTCGTTCGTCATGGAATCTGTACGGTACCCGGTATGACCCCGATCCCCCCGCCACCCGATACCGCCAGCGCCGCAGCCGCCAGCGCCACAGAATTTAGGGCCGAGTCGGAACGTGACCCCTTTCCTGCCTTCCTTGTCACCACCACCGACGACGTGGTCGTCGCCGGCGTCTCCGCCATGGTGTTGGACGACCTGCCCCCAGGCGGGGTGGTGATCGAGGTGCAGTGGTCTGCGGTCAATTACAAGGACGGGATGGTCACCCGCCCGGGTAACCGGGTCGCCCGCACATCACCGTTGATCCCAGGGGTGGACATGGTGGGCGCCGTGGTCACATCAGACGATCCAGACTTCACCCCAGGTGAACTGGTCGTTGCTCACGGCTACGACATCGGCGTCGCCCGCCATGGCGGGTTCGCCCGGTTCGCCCGGGTGCCGGCCGGCTGGATCGTCCACCTCCCGGACGGGCTGACGGCACGACGGGCTGCCGTCCTCGGCACCGCCGGGTTCACCGCGGCGCTCTCGCTCCACCGGCTGGAGCACCATGGACTCCGTCCCGGGACGGGCCCCCTACTGGTGACCGGGGCCTCAGGCGGCGTAGGCGGCATGGCTGTGGCCCTGGCCGCAGCAAGGGGCTACGAGGTGGTGGCCAGCACGGGCCGCACCGCCGAGCGTGAGTACCTGCTCAATCTGGGAGCGGCCGACGTCATCGGTCGCGACGAACTGGTGGTCGATCCGGCCCGGACCCTCGGACCAGAACGTTGGTCCGGGGCCATCGACTGCGTGGGCGGCGCCACCCTGTCGGCCATTCTGAGGACACTGCGCTACGGAGCTGCGGTTGCGGCCAGCGGATTGACAGGGGGTACCAACGTCGAAACATCGGTCTACCCCTTCATTGTGCGCAATATCGCCCTTCTCGGTATCGACACTGTGCTCACGCCGATCGGTGAGCGCCGGGCGGTATGGGCCGAACTCGCCGGCTGGGTACCCGGTGCCACTGTCGATGCCCTGGTGGCTGGCGAGGTGAGCCTGGCCGGGTTGGCCCCTGTGCTCGATGACATCCTGTCCGGCCATGTTCGGGGCCGGATGCTGGTTCGACCCGAAGCCTGACCATCTGGTCGCGTGCTGATTTGCGGATCGAGTGACCCGTCACTCGTCACGGGCACCCATCATCCGATGAGGGCCGCTACGACGAGAAGTCTTCGGGGCTGATGCTGTCGAGGAAGCTCCGGAACTCGCCCACGATCTCTTCGGGGTTGCCGGAACCTTCGGTCGATTCCCCGTCGCCTGACGAGTCGACCTCCTCCTCGTCGACTGCCAGCATGATCCCCTCGGCGTCCATCAGGTCATCAGCCACGAACAGTGGAGCACCAGTGCGAACGGCCACCGCAACGGCATCCGACGGTCGGGAGGAGACCGGCAACTCACGGCCCTCGGTCTGCAGCACGATGTCGGCGTAGTAGGTGCTGGACCGAAGCTCGGTGATCACCACTCGGAGCACGTCGGCGCCAAGCGACTCCAGCAGGTCGCGGATCAGATCATGGGTCATCGGCCGAGGCGTATCCATCCCTTGCAGGGCGAAGGCGATAGCCGTCGCCTCGGGGGCCCCGATGAAGATCGGAAGCGTCCGGCCGAGCCCGTCTGTCTCTTGGAGCAACAGGACCGGCGTATTCGACTGGAGGTCCACCCGAACCGCACGGAGCCGCACTTCGACCATGCACCAAACCTACTCGCCGAGGTCGAGACATGCGACGCCGGACCGCCGGTCGACTGGTGCCGGGTGGCAGTGCAAGCGACTGCCCTAAAGGATGTCGCGTAGGGCGGTCCGCAACAGCGAGGCCCTCAACTGCTGGCCTAGGTGGGACAGATCCTCCGCCGTCCGCGTGGCCCGGGCCCGGGCTTCCGGATTGCGCTGTCGAACCAAGGGGATCACGATCTGCTCGATGAACCCGGCCTCGCGGTCGGCGGCGTTCTTGTAGAGCCGCAGATGCCGAGCCTCGATCCCGAAGGCGGCGAACTTGGCAGCCAGATTGGCCACGGCGAGCGCCTCCTCGTCGAAGAACTCGACCCCTGCAGCCACGGTAGCCGACAGC
>JAYVYR010000060.1:0-12562 GCA_043784065.1 Acidimicrobiaceae bacterium | reverse complement strand
CGTCTGGCCGCCGCAGGCATGGTGCTGCTGCTGGCGACCACCGCAATGGCCTGCAGTTCCACCAATTCGGCGTCGACGACGACTACCGCCACAGGGGGTGGCGGCTCGAGTGGAAGTTCCAAGGTCCCCGCCAGTGCCTTCACCGACCATACCGGTGTGACTGCCAACTCGGTCACGGTGGGCAACGTCTCCACCCTGTCACTGGGGGGTCTGTTCAAGGGGGCCGCCGTCGGCACCCAGGCCTATTTCGATTACGTCAACTCGACCGGAGGCGTCAATGGTCGCAAGCTCGCCGTATCTGGCAGCGACGACGGTTTTACAGGAGCCACCAACAAGCAGGCCACCCAGAGCGCCATCACCAACAACTTCGCTCTGGTCGGTAGCTTCTCGTTAGAGGACGGCTACGGCGGTGCCCTCCTGGCGTCCAATCCGGGCATGCCCGACGTGTCGAACGTCCTCGACACCACGACGGGCAAACTGCCGAACGTATTCGCACCGGTGTCACTCAATGGTGGTTGGCAGGAAGGTCCGCTTCAGTACTTCAAGAAGAAGTTCCCGAATGACATCCACGCGGCGGCGGCATTGGTGGGCAATCTGCCCTCGGCCCAGGTTGACTGGGCAGGCGAGAAGTACGTCCTCCAGAAGGTCGGCTACAAGGTCATCTACGAGCAGACCTACGGCATCGCCCAGACTAACTTCGACCAGAACGTGGTCGCCATGAAGAACGCCGGCGTCAAGATGCTCTTCGTCGACTCGATGGCTGAGTTGTATGCTTCGGGGCTCCTCAAGTCCTTGACGACGCAGAACTTCCACCCGATCGTGATCCTCGGCGCTGCCACGTACACCAACAAGCTGGTGACCGACTCGGGCGGCGCGTCGGTCGTCAATGGCGACTACCTCGAGCAGAGCACCGCGCTCTACCTCGGCCAGGACGCGGCAACAGTCCCCGCAGTTTCGACCTTCCTCCACTGGGTCAACCAGACCTCCCCTGGCTTTACCCCGGACCTGTTCACCCTCTACGGCTGGCTGTCGGCCCAGCTGTTCACTCAGGCTCTTCAGAATGCTGGAACGAATCCGAGCCGCGGTTCACTACTGACCGAACTCGGCAAGATCACCAGCTTCGACGGCCAGCACATCATCGGGCCGAACAACCCAGCGGCCAAGGCCCCGGGGAACTGTTACTTGATCGGCCAAGTCGTCAACGGGAACTGGCAACGACTCGACGATCCGCCGGTCAGCAGTGCCACGCACGGGTTCCGTTGTGACTACTCGTACGTGAATCCTCCGGCCTGAACCCTCCGGCGTGACGCCTCTCGCGTGACCTGGTCGAGGGCCGGACCACCGTCCACCGTTCCGGCCGGCCATCGTTGGTTCAGGAGCGGACCTCGACCACTGTGCGCCCGACCGAACGTCGGGCCCGGTGGTCGTCAAGGGCAGCCCCGGCCTCCTCCATGCTGACCCGGCGACCTACGTAGGGTCGGATCACACCCTCGGCCACCAGGCGCAGCAAGTCGGCGTGCACTTCGTCGGCCACGTCGCGGCCATAGGGATTGAAGCCGAACCGTCGCATGCCGGGGTCGACCTTGTCGACCCACGCCACCATCACGCCGACCACGTCGATGTTGCCGATGCAGGCCATGCGCAGCGGGCGGCCGGTCATCCCGTTCTCGTCGTCGTCGGCAAACCCGACGGCCAGGTACCGGCCCCCACGGGCCGTGCATCGCCAAGACCGCTGGACGAAATCGCCCCCTGTCAGGTCGTAGACGACGTCCGCTCCGACGTCCCCGGTCGCTTCGAGGACGGCTTCCACAAAATCGGTCGTGGTGTGGTCGATGACGATGTCGGCTCCGAGTTGGGCGCAGAGTGCTCGCTTTTCGGGTCCGCCGGCGATGGCGATCACCCGAGCACCTGCGGCCTTGGCCAACTGGATGCCCGCACTCCCCAACCCACTGGCTGCCGAGTGGACGACAAGTGTCTCGCCGGAAACCAGCCGACCTCGCCGGAACAAGGCCAGGTGGGAGGCGTGGAAGGGCATGATGAACGCCGTGGCTTCGGCGTCGTCCAACCCTTCCGGGGCAGCGAAGACCGATACGGCATCGGCCAGTGCAAATTCGGCGATGCCGCCCAGGGCCCTAGCGGTGATGGCGACCACTCGCCGACCGAGCCACCGTTCGGCACCGACGCCGGCTCCCACGACGATGCCGCTGACATCCATACCCAGGGTGTACGGAGGCGGGGTGGGGACAGAGACGAGCTTGCCCAGGCAGCGGTCGATGTCGTTGAAGTTGAGCGAGGCGGCCCCGACCTCGATGAGGACCTGGTTGTCGCTGGGCACAGGTCGCTCGACAGTCCGGACAGCCAGGACCTCGCCCGGCGGGCCGTTCCTCGTCACCTGCAATGCGCGCATGTCGGCCATCCAGCTCCCCCTTGGTCGATCCTCGTCCGTGATAGCGCAAAAGGTCGTCGGAGCCTACCGAAGGACATCGATGCCGACCGGTCCGTTCAGTTCCGTCGGCGTCCGCCGAAGAATCCGGTCAACAGTGAGGCGGCCTCATCAGCCCGTATGCCAGCGGTGACCGGAACTTCGTGGTTCAGACGGGGGTCAGCGCACAGGTTGTAGAGAGATCCGCACGCCCCGGCTTTGGGGTCGGCGGCGCCAAAGACGACGCGCCCCAGGCGAGCTGCCACCAGGGCACCGGCGCACATTGGGCACGGCTCGAGCGTGACCACCAGGGTCACATCGTTCAAGCGCCAAGTACCAAGAGCGGCAGCTGCGTCGGCCAAGGTCAGGATTTCGGCGTGAGCCGTCGGGTCACCGGTCAGTTCTCGCTCGTTATGGCGTGATGCGACGACCCGGTCGCCGACGAGTGCCACCGCACCGACGGGAACATCTCCGTGAAGCAGTGCCCCTTCGGCCTCCTTGAGGGCCAGGCCCATGGCCAGAGCATCCTCGGCCGCGCCATCACCCGGGGTGGCACCGCCCGGGCTTCCCGTAGGAGCTTTGGACCCTGACGGGCCTGCAGCGCTGCTCATGGCGGAGGCGGTGGGATTTGAACCCACGGTGAGTTTCCCCACACACGATTTCCAATCGTGCCGATTCGGCCGCTCTCGCACGCCTCCGTGCCGGTGGCCTTCCGGGTGACCCGGGGCGTCCACGGCCCCGACAGGCTACTCCGGCCGTGCGGGACCACCTGGCGGAGGCGTCAGCGGTAGGATGGTGGTCCCCCGGTGGTGGGTGCGGCGGCTGGGTCCTGCGCAACGTTCTCCTGTGAATCGAGTCAGGGTCGGAAGGCAGCAGCTCTCAGCGGGCCAGGCCGTGTGCCGCAGCCAACCTGGCCGTCGCACCGACCACCGGGGTCTGGACGGCGATGTCTCATGAGGAACCCGGTCGGTAAGGCGGACAGCAAGGAGCCTGTCCGAGCCGACCGGTATGCTCCCGACGTGCTCGACGTGCCCGAGGAAGTTCCCTACCAGTCCTTGTACCGGCGCTTCCGGCCGGCGACGTTCGCCGCAGTGCGAGGTCAGGATCATGTCGTCCTGGCCTTGCGCAACGCCGTGCGGGACGGACGGGTGGCCCACGCCTACCTCTTCAGCGGACCGCGCGGCACTGGCAAGACCTCGACGGCCCGGATCCTGGCCAAGGCCTTGAACTGCACCGACCTCCGCGATGGCGAGCCATGTGGGGTGTGCTTCTCCTGTGGAGCGATCACCAAGGGCACATCGCTCGACGTCCATGAGCTTGATGCCGCCTCCAACAACGGGGTCGACGCCATGCGTGACCTGGTATCCCGGGCCGCCCTCGGCTCGCCGGGTCGACAGAAGATCTACATCGTCGATGAAGTTCACATGCTCTCGACAGCGGCCTCCAATGCGTTGTTGAAGACTCTGGAGGAACCGCCGGCTCACGTGATCTTCGTGCTGGCCACCACGGACCCACAGAAGGTCCTGCCCACCATCCGGAGTCGGACCCAGCATTTCGAGTTCCGACTGCTCGGTCCCGACACGCTGTCCGAACTCCTCGCCCAGGTGCGCACCGACGCCCACCTCGACGTGGGCGACGACGCTCTGGACCTCGCCGTCCGGCGGGGCCGGGGTTCGGCGCGCGATGCGCTGTCGATCCTCGACCAGGTGGCTGCATCGGACGCGGCTGCTGACGACGATCTGCCGGAACTCGACGAGGTGGTTGAGGCTTTGGCCGAACGGGACGTCGAGCGGGCGTTAGTGGCCGTTGCCCATCTGACCGCCGCCGGCTTCAGTCCCCAGCAACTGACGGTTGATCTGATCGATCACCTACGCCAGGGCTTTCTGGCCCTGGTCGCCCCTGATCTGGTGACTGTGGCCGGTGCCGAGCGCGATGCGCTATCCGCCCAGGCCGGCCGAGTGGGCCTGGCCACCCTGGTGCGAGCCATGGAGGACCTCGGCCGGGCGCAGGTCCAGATGCGCGACGCCCCGGACACCCGGGTAAACCTTGAGGTGACTCTGGTCCGATTGGTCCACCCCGAGGCCGATGACTCGCCGGCAGCCCTGCTGGCCCGCATCGAGCGTCTCGAGGCCTCTGGTGTCCGCCAATCCGACCTGTCGGCTGCGGCGATGCCGATCGTCACGTCTGCCTCTACCGCTACCGTGCCGACCACCGGTTCGGCCACAGGTTCCGCCCTGGCTGCCCGGGCCGCGGCCGTCCCTACCGGCCGTCCTGCCCCGCCCTCCGAGCCGGAGGAACCCCCCTCCGGTGCGGCGATTGCCGACGACCGCCCACTTCCCGGGCCAACCGGGTCACGGCCCACGCTCGGCGCGGTTCGGCGAATGTCTGGGTCAGCGCCGACGGAGCCAGGCGAGTTGTCTCCGACCACGGAGCCCGAGGATTCCGTCGACATTGCGCCACCGTCGACTCTCCCCTCTGAGCCGGTGGCCCACCCGTCGGAAGTGTCGCCACCGACAACGGTGACCTCGTCGGTGTCCTTCCCGGTCCTGGACGAGCTGGTCCAAGCTTGGGGTGACCATGTGATCGGTCGGCTCCGGCCCAAGGCCAAGGCGCTCTTCCAGGCCGGGCGCTTCGTGGCTGCTGACGCCGAGCATGCTCAATTCGGACTGCCCAACGAGACCCACCGCAACCGGTGTGCGGCGATGCGGCTCGAGGTCGAGGCCGCCTTGGCCGACCAGTTCGGCAGGCCCATCCCCCTTACCCTGGTGGTCGACGGTGCTTCGACCGCACCGTCCACTGCCGAACACGATTCCTCAGACGTGTCCTCTGGTTCGGCGCAATCACAAGTAGCTGCAGGCGCGGCCCGTGATGACGCCGTTGAAGATCTTTCCGACTTCGACGCTGACAACCTCGAGGTGGTCGAAGTCGACAATTCCGCTGAGGCCAGGCTGCTGCAGGCCTTTCCTGGCGCCGAGGAGGTGGTCTAGTTGGCTGTCTTCAGCGGGCCGCTCCAGGCCCTCATCGACGAGATGGGTCGATTGCCTGGCATCGGCCCGAAGTCGGCCCAGCGCATCACGTTCCACCTCTTGAAGGTGGCCCCCGAGGACGCCATGCGATTGGCCGAGGCCATCATTGCCGTGAAGGAGCGGATCACTCTGTGCACGCGGTGCTTCAACGTGGCCGAGGGCGGCGAGTGTGCCGTCTGCCTCGACGACCGGCGTGATACCACGAAGGTCTGTGTGGTCGAGGACCCCCGCGACATCGTCTCGGTGGAGAAGACCGGCGAGTTCTCCGGCCGCTACCACGTGCTTCAGGGGTCGCTCAACCCCATCGAGGGCATCGGGCCTGAGCAGCTCCGGGTGCGGGAGTTGCTCCTGCGGTTGGATGACGAAGGGATCACCGAGGTGATCCTCTGCACCAACCCCAACCTCGAGGGGGAGGCGACCGCCATGTACCTGGCCCGGTTGCTCAAGCCAATGGGGCTCACCGTTACCCGGATCGCCAGCGGACTACCGGTAGGGGGCGACCTCGAGTACGCCGATGAGCTCACGCTCGGGCGGGCCCTCGAGGGTCGGCGCGTGGTTGACGCGTAACGAGGCGGTGGCCCCCTGAGGTACTCCCGGTAGGTCACCATGGAGTGATGGCCGATCCCACTCCGTCCAGAACCAGGCAGCTCTGGATCCTTCGCCACGCCGAGGCCGCCGACGCGCCACCGGGCGGCATTGACCGGGACCGCCTGCTGGCCGGGCAGGGCCGGCGGGATGCCACCGCACTGGGCAGGCGGCTGGTCGCAACTGGTCCGTTGCTTGACACTCCGGGGCTGGTCCGACCCGAACTGGTCCTGTGTTCGGCAGCCGTGAGAACAGTCCAGACGGCTGAGCTGGTCCTCGGCCAATTCGCTGATCGGGTGCCCCTCGACACCTACATCAGGCTGTACGATGCCGAACCCGATACGGTCCTCACGTACCTGCGCGAGGTCGATGAAGGCGCCCGGTCAGTTCTGGTAGTTGGGCATTGCCCCACCGTGTACCAGCTGACATGGGACCTCCTGGCCGATGGGTCGACTGATCGGGAGCTGCTGTCCGACAGGGGATTCCCCCCTTGCGCGATTGCCGTGGTGGAATTGAGGGTCGACGGATGGGAAGACCTGTCCGGTGGGAAGGGATCGTTGCTTGGGCTGTTCGCGCCGCCCTGGTGACCTCTGGCTGCGATCAACCAGACATTTTGATGGAGCGCATGTCCGGATGTCGCATGGGACGTTCGCCCATGTCGATCAGATGGTGCGCAGCACTGCGGCGTCGCCCTGGCCGCCCCCACCGCACAGGCTGATAGCGGCGGTTCCGCCTCCTCGGCGTTTGAGCTCGAGGAGCGAGGTGAGGGCCAGGCGGGTGCCCGACATGCCGACCGGGTGGCCGAGGGCGATGGCCCCACCGTTCACATTGACGATGTCGGCGCTGATGCCGAGAGCGTCAGTCGAGGCCAGCCCGACCGCCGCGAACGCCTCGTTGATCTCGAACAGGTCGATGTCTGCCACGGTGAGGCCGGCCTTGGCCAGGGCAACCTGGGTGGCATGCGAAGGCTGATTGAGGAGCGACGGGTTGGGACCGGCCACCTGGCCATAGCTGACCAGTTCGCCTAGCGGGGTCACTCCGAGCTCTTCGGCTTTGGCACGGGACATCACGATCACGGCGGCACCGCCATCGGAGATCTGGCTGGCATTGCCGGCGGTGATGGTGCCCTCCTTGTCGAAGGCGGGACGAAGTTTGCCCAGCGATTCGGCGGTCGTCTCGCCCCGCACCCCTTCGTCAGTATCGACGATCAGGGGGTCGCCCTTTCGCTGAGGCACGCTGACCGGGACGATCTCCTCAGCGAACCTACCGTCCTTGATGGCTGCTGCGGCCCGCTCATGAGACAGGGCGCTGAAAGCGTCCTGGCGCTGGCGCGATACCCCGTCGGCTCCGTTGTAGCGCTCGGTACCCAGGCCCATGGCGCAATCGTCGAACGAACAGAAAAGACCGTCGAGCATCATGGAGTCGACGAGCTTGCCGTCGCCGATCCGGTAGCCGGCTCGGGCGCCAGGCAGCAGGTAGGGGGCTCGGGTCATGGACTCCATGCCGCCGGCCACCACGATGTCGGCCTCGCCGGCGTTGATCATCAGGTCGGCGAGATAGATGGCGTTGAGGCCGGAAAGGCAGACCTTGTTGATGGTCGAGGCTGCCACACTCATCGGGATCCCGGCGTTGTTGGCGGCCTGGCGAGCGGTGATCTGCCCAGCGCCAGCCTGGATGACCTGGCCCATGAAGACGTAGTCGACCTGGTCCGGGGCCACCCCGGCCCGCTCGAGGGCGGCGGCGATGGCGAAGCCGCCGAGTTCGGTGGCGGCGAAACCGCCGAGTGCGCCCGACAGTTTGCCGATCGGGGTGCGGGCTCCTGCGACGATGACGGATCCGGACATTGCAACCTCCACGGCCTGCTGGCCGGCTCAGGGGCGTTCCCCCCAAGGGCACGCCGCGACGACAGGGCGCCATGATACGGCCTGCAGCGCCGGGTGCCATTCGAGGCCCCCGGGGCCCTGGGAGTCCTCCGTCCGACCGGACTATCCTTCACGTTCATGCAGGAATTCCTCTCCGCCATCATGGCTGACGCGTCCGGCGACGAAATTGCCGCCATTCCGATCCCCGAGTCCTTCCGGGCCGCCTACGTCAAGCGTGACGAGATGGCCATGTTCGAAGGACTCGATTCCGAAGACAAGGACCCTCGCAAGTCCCTCCACGTGGGCGACGTCGCCACTCCCGAGCTGGCCCCCGACGAGGCCTACATCGCGGTGATGGCCAGCGCCATCAACTTCAACACCGTCTGGACGTCGATCTTCGAGCCGCTCCCCACGTTCGGCTTCCTCGACCGGCTCGGCCGCGAGGGCGTCTGGGGTGCCCGCCATGCGCTCGATCAGCACATCGTGGGTTCTGATGCTTCGGCCGTGGTCCTTCGGGTCGGTTCGGCCGTCCGCAGTTGGAAGGCGGGCGACAAGGTGACGGTGCACTGCAACTACGTCGACGACCAGAGCCCGACGGCCCATGATGATTCGATGTTGGCCGACAACCAGCGCATCTGGGGATTCGAGACCAATTTCGGTGGTCTGGCCGATCTGGCCATCGTCAAGGCCAACCAGCTGATGCCCAAGCCGACCCATCTGTCGTGGGAGGAGGCGGCCGTCAACGCCCTGTGCAACTCGACCTCCTACCGGATGCTGGTGTCGCACAACGGGGCCCCGTTGACGCAGGGGGACAAGGTGCTGGTGTGGGGCGCATCGGGCGGCCTGGGTGCCTTCGCCGTGCAGTACTGCCTGAACGGCGGGGCCACGCCAGTGGGCGTCGTGTCATCGCAGTCGAAGGTGGACCTGCTCCACGAACTCGGCGTCGAGGCAGTCATCGACCGTAAGGCGGCTGACTACCGTTTCTGGAAGGACGAGTTCCACCAGGACGAGTCGGAGTGGCGCCGCCTCGGCAAGGACATTCGCGGTCTGGTGGGCGACGACGTGGACATCGTGTTCGAACACCCGGGCCGCCAGACCATGGGTGCCTCGGTGTTCGCGGCCAAGCGGGGTGGCACCATCGTCACGTGCGCGGCGACGTCGGGCTACATGATCGAGTACGACAATCGGCACCTGTGGATGAAGCTCAAAACCATCAAGGGCTCGCATTTCGCAAATTACCGTGAGGCGTGGGACGCCAACAAGCTGGTGTGCGAGGGCAAGATCCTGCCACCTCTGTCGGCCGTCCATACCCTCGACAACGTGGGCGAGGCCGCCTATCAGGTGCACAAAAACCTCCACGAAGGCAAGATCGGCGTGCTGTGCCTGGCTCCCGAGGAGGGACTGGGCATCGACGACCGTGAGCTTCGCCAGAAGGTGGGCGAGGACAGAATCACGCTCTTCCGGAGGCATGGGGCATGACCGGGATGCTGCTGACCGAGATCGACCACGTTGCTATCGCCGTGCCCGACCTGGATGCGGCCGTGGCCTACTACGAGGAGACGTTCGGGGCGACGGTCGCCCATCGCGAGCGCATTGACTCCGATGGCGTGGAAGAAGCGCTCCTCAAGGTGGCTGACAGCTATATCCAGTTGTTGACGCCGACCAGCGATTCGTCGCCCGTGGCCAAGTACCTGGAGAAGAAAGGCCCCGGAATCCATCATGTCGGCTACCGGGTGGCCGACTGCGCCGCAGCGTTGCAGTCGGTTAAGGACCACGGCGGCCAGGTCATCGACCAGACGCCTCGTCCCGGCTCGCGAGGCACGACGGTTGCCTTCGTCCACCCGAAGGGCGCTTTGGGCACGCTGATCGAACTCGTCCAAGAGTAGACGGCTGCCCGAATGGAACATGCCTCCTGGACTGATGCCACGGCGAACGTCGTCCGCGACGACACCACCGGTGAGTCAGGTCCGGTCCGGACCGCCGCCCAAGAGGCCGGTGCAGGCATCGGGCTCCGGCAGATACCTGCCAACTCAGTCCCGATTGCGGTTCCGTCGATTGACGAAGCGGTGGACGTCGCACTGGTGGGGAACGAACCTGAGGCGACCGGGCCGGCTGATCGCGTCGAGTTGAGGGAGACCGACCCGATACCCCACTCCATGCTTAAGGCGCCCACCACATTCCCCCCCGGGGTGGCCGCAAAATTGGGCACGTACGTCTACCTCTTGGTCGATCCCCGCAGCGGCCGCCCGTTTTATGTGGGCAGTGGCCGGGGAGACCGCTGTCACCGCCATGTCAGCGCCGCTCGGGTGCGGGAGCCTTCCGACGCCACGCCATCGAAGTACCCGCTGTTGGAGCGGATACGTGAGGCTGAGGCTGACGGTCGTACCGTCCGGGTCGAGATACTGCGCCACGGCCTCACGCCGGCTGAGGCCGATCTGGTCGAGACCTCCGTGGCCGATGCGCTCGGCCTCGAGCACGCCACCGGATTGGACTACCAGCGGGGCCCTGCCGTCGACGTGGGCGCCGGTCTGGCCAAACGGGCCAAGTTCAAACGAAGCCACCAGGTCGTGCTGCTGCGCGTCGGCCCCCACGGGACTCCCTCCGACTACGAACGGGTCCGCCACGGATGGCGGATCGCCCGACGCTGGGTCGATATCAATTCGCCCCGATCGCCGCAATGGGCAGTGGTTGTGGCCGGCGACCTGGTCGATGCTGTCTACCGCATCGAACGATGGGAGCTGTCAACGCTGGCACCGGGTTCCGGCGTAGACCGCTTCTCGTTTGTCGGCGCTCCGGCCCCCGATCTCGACGACCGCTACGCCGGTCGCAGCGTCAGCGCCTACCTGGGCAGAGGAACCCCCAGTGCCGTCACCTACGTGTGGTGCGGCCCTCATTGGGTTAACACGGCCACGTAGCGACGGAACCGGACGCAGCTACCCGGCCGTTCTGGCCTGTGCCATCGGCGCCTCATCCCGGATCGAACCCCTCCGGCGGTTCCGATAGCCTCACCGTCCATGGATCACACGATGACCCAACGTCTGGAAGACCTGGCTGAACGCCGCGAGCTCGCCCGCAACGCCGGATCCCCCAGGGCGGTGGAGAAGCACCACGCCAAGGGCAAGATGACGGCCCGGGAGCGCATCGACTACCTCTTGGACGACGGTTCGTTCCAGGAGCTCGACATGTTGGCCCGGCACCGGGCCCATGGCATGGGCCTCGAGGAGAACCGGCCCTACACCGATGGCGTCATCACCGGTTTCGGCACTATCGATGGCCGCCGGGTTTGCGTGTTCAGCCAGGACTTCACCGTGTTCGGCGGCGCATTGGGCGAGGTCTTCGCCGAAAAGATTCACAAGGTGATGGACCTGGCCTCCTCCATCGGTGTGCCGATGATCGGCCTCAACGACGGCGCCGGCGCCCGCATCCAAGAGGGGGTGGTCTCCCTTCACTCCTACGGCGGAATTTTCCACCGCAACGCCCAGGCCTCCGGGGTGATCCCCCAGATCAGCGTCATCCTCGGTCCATGTGCCGGCGGTGCCGTCTACAGCCCGGCCATGACGGACTTCATCTTCATGGTCCAAGAGACCAGTCACATGTTCATCACCGGCCCCGACGTCGTGAAGACGGTGACCGGCGAGGATGTGACGCTCGAGGAGCTCGGCGGTGCCATGAGTCATGCCACCAAGTCCGGCGTCGCCGCCTTCGTGGCCCCCGACGAGAAGTCGTGCCTCGATGATGTCCGGTACCTGCTCAGCTTCCTGCCTTCCAACAATCTGGAAGAGGCGCCCCTGCTGCGCTCGGGTGACGATCCTGAGCGGTTCACCCCCGAACTGTCCGATATCATGCCCGAGTCGCCCAACCAGCCCTATGACATGAAGAAGGTCATCGAGGTGGTCGTCGATGACGGCGAGTTCTTCGAGGTGAACCACCACTGGGCCATGAACCTGGTGTGTGGCTTCGCTCGGATCGACGGACGGGCGGTGGGCATTGTCGGCAACCAGCCCCAGATGCTGGCCGGCGTGCTCAACATCGACGCCTCCGAAAAGGGCGCCCGCTTCGTCCGAACCTGCGATGCCTTCAACATCCCGTTGATCACCTTCGTCGACGTTCCCGGCTTCATGCCCGGCACCGATCAGGAGTACGGCGGGATCATCCGTCACGGCGCCAAGCTGCTGTACGCCTACTGCGAATCCACTGTGCCCCGGGTGCAGATCATCACTCGCAAGGCCTACGGCGGGGCCTACGTGGTCATGAACTCCAAGTCCATCGGCGCCGACCTCGCCTTCGCTTGGCCGTCGGCCGAGTTGGCCGTCATGGGTCCCGAGGGGGCCGTCGAGATTGTGTATCGGCGTGACCTGGCCGAGGCCGACGATCCCGTGGGCCGCCGCAAGGAGCTGGTCGAGGAGTACACCGAACGTTATGCGAACCCCTATGCGGCGGCTGAGCGAGGTTACGTCGATGACGTGATCGATCCGGCCGAAACACGGAGGATCCTGGTCCGCAGCCTTGACCTCCTGGTGTCGAAACGTGAGGACCTGCCCAAACGCAAGCACGGGAACATGCCCCTGTGAACGCACCCTTGAGTGAGTCCGAGGCAATCGATCCGGTCGTGCTTGCCGTGGTGGCCGCTGCGGTCGACCAGGTCTGGCCTCGGCCCGTCATTGTCT
>JAYVYR010000059.1:0-4365 GCA_043784065.1 Acidimicrobiaceae bacterium | reverse complement strand
CCGCCAACCGCCTCCAGGCGCTCAGACCGGAGGGCCAACTCTTCATGATCGTCCAGCGGCTCGAGTGACGCACTCGCGCCCGGGGCAGAACCGGTGGCGGCCAATGCCCAACCGAGCAGCAGGTCAGCCAACGCAGTGTTCCGGGCCAGTACCGGACCGTGGAGGTAGGTGCCGAGTACCCGTCCCGCCCAGGCGCCTTCGGTTCCATCGCCCCCACCATTGCCGACACCTCGCTCCACCCTGGCCAATGGACGAGCCCCCGGTCCCACCACGGTCACGCCGCCATGGTTCTCGAAACCGGTCAGCCGGGGTAGCCGGTCGCCTGCCGAGGTACGCGGAGCGTCGGGAGCTGACACAGCCACCAGCTCGCCGACGGCCCGCGGGCCGGTGCCCTTGGCCGTCGTCAGGTCGAGCAGGCCCACGCCTTCCTGGGGCCGGTCGGCGGCGTCAGGGAAGGTCCGTCCGATCAGCTGGAACCCGGCGCACACCCCGAGGACCACCGCCCCGGCTGCCACCCGCTCGGCCAAGGTGCCCTCCTCGAGCAACGTGGTCGCTGCCCGTACCTGGGGTCCGTCCTCCCCTCCACCAATGGTGTAGATATCAGCGGATGGCAGCGGTCGATCGGACGGAGCTTGGAGCAGCTCGACGTCGACTCCCCGCCACGCCGCACGGCGGGCCAGGATCAGCCCGTTGCCGCCGTCCCCGTAGGTGCCCAGCAGGTCCGGATAGACCACGGCCACCTTCAGCCGGGCGAGACCGGCCCTCACAGTGCCCGTCGCAGGTCGGCAAACGCTGTGTAATTGCCCAGGAACTCCACTGCCGTGTCGCTGTCTGCCGCAGCGCCCATCGAACCCTTGGCAGCCGTGGCCACCGCATGGTCGAGCGCGTCGAGTGGGCCGTCGACCACGACGTGCTCGACTCCGGCGTAGCGGAGGCGCACAGCCAGGTCGAGCCGGCGCTCGCCGGTGGCGACGACCGCACGGCCCGCTAGTCGCTCAAAGGGCACATCCCACAACCAACTTGTGTCGAAGCCGTCGGCCGTCTGGGCATTCACCGCGAGCACCACCGTGGCTTCAGGGTCTCCCGTCTCGTCCAGGAGGTCGAAGATGGCCATCCACCCCGCCGGATTCTTGGCCAGCAAGAGACGGACCGGTCGTCCTCCCCGCGTGATGGTCGAGAACCGACCGGCCACCTCCGTGATACCGCCGAGGCATGCGAGCGCGATGGCGACACCTTCCCTGGGCACCGTCCCAGCAGTGGCTTCCATGACGGCGGCAGCGGCCACGGCTGCCATGGCGGCGTTGGAGCGGTTGAATTGGCCGGGTAGGCCGATGCGGATGGCCATTCGAGTGCCGTCGGCCAGCACCAACTCGGATCCGTCCACATCAACGGCCACCTCGGGCCGAGCGAACGCACACCGGTCACACGCCCAGACGCCTTCATCGGCGAACTGGATGCGACCGCCGCACGCTGGGCAGCCCACGGCATCGTCGTGCCATACCTGTCCGGCACCAACCCAGCGAACGTCGGGGGCCGCTGCCGCGGCAAAAGCCACCATGGGGTCGTCGGCGTTGGCCACCACCAACGTGCCACCACCTTGCGCTGTCGGACCGGACACGCCAGCCAGCGACGAGCGCCAGCGGTCGACCAGCATCCGGACCTCGCTGATCCGGTCGAGTTGGTCACGCGACAGGTTCAGCAGCACGACCACCGAAGGTGCGGTCTCGGTCACGAGTCGGCCGAGATAGCCCTCGTCCACTTCCAGCACGGCCAACCGAACGCCGGGCGAACCAGCCAGTGCGGCCACGTGCCCGGCCGGCATGTTGGACCCGGTGTCGTTACTGACCGGCTGATCACCGTCGGGTCCAGCCAGAGCTGCGGCCAGGAGCCGGGTAGTGGTCGTCTTACCATTGGTGCCGGTCACCAAGGCGACACAGCGGCCGGTAGCCAGAACGGCCAGCAGGCCGGGATCGACCGCCAGGCCGGCTCGGCCGCCTGCCACGGTCCCGCTCCCCCGCCCGAGAGCCCGGGACAGACGATTCACGGCGGTGACGACCGCGATGGCGACTGTGGACCGTGCCGACCGCGTCGGAGTCGGGCCAACGGAGGTGGCCCGGACGTTCACGCCGACGGGCGCGTGGCGGCCAGTTCCTCTTCGGTCGGAACGTGACGTTGCCGGGCCTCGTCAGGCAGCAGGTCGACGATGGCTTCCATCAAGGTGGCGGTATCGGCTTCGGCGTCCTCTAGTTGGAGCTTCACCGGTGGCCCAACGGTGACGCTCACACGGGGCGGATGCTGCAGGGTGGTGACATTTGGGAACTTGGCCGCCCGCGCCCACACCTGCTCGGTACCCCACACCCCGACGGGAATGACCGGGGCCCCGGTGTCTGCGGCCAGCCGGGCCGCCCCGGTCTTGCCGTGAAGCACAGTGTCGAAGAAGGCCTCACCTCGGGGAATGGTGCCCTGAGGGAGGATGATGACGGCCTCACCTGCGTGGAGGGCAGCCGTGGCTTTGGCCATGGGGTCACCCGACCCGCTCCCCCGGTCCACGGCGATCCCGCCGAGCGCCCGTGCCAGCTGACCGACCACAGGGGCATCGAACAACTCCTGTTTGCCCATGAACCGCACCGTGCGGCCGAGCTTGGCCACCATGATGGCCAGGGCGGCCACGTCGAAGTAGCTGCGATGGTTCGACACCAGGATGACTGGTCCCTCGTCCGGAACGTGCTCGATCCCGTTGACGGTGAAGCGGGCGTAGGGGAACGACTCGGCTCGAAAGAACGGTCGCAGCAGGTGGAACGGCTCCAGTCCGACCACTGACGGTACACCAGGTGGACGGTCCCAGTGCTCGAGAGGCCATCGTCGGGCCATGGCCACCGCAGACAGCCTGGGGTCGGCATGCAACGGGTGAGGATGACCCACCGCACTGAGCATCGGGACGTCGAAGAAACTGTCGGAGTAAGCGTGGCACTCGGCAAGATCGATCCCGCGGTCGGCCGCCCATTGGCGGACCGCATCCCGTTTTCCCATGCCCCAGATGAATTTGCCGGCTAGGCGCCCGGTGTACCGGCCGTCGATCTCTTGGTAGCGGGTGGCGATCACATCGTCGAATCCCAATGCTCGGGCCAGAGGGTCGACCAGATCGTGAGGCGATGTAGTGGCGAGCACAAGGAGTCGGCCCTCAGCCCGGTGGGCGGCGAGGCAGTCAATCGCCCACGGCTGCACCAGGTCGATGAGGTCCTCGACCGAGGCCTGGCCGGCCGCTCGCACGGCGTCAGCCGACCGGCCCTTCATCAGACGCGCGGCGGCCCGAGCTAGGCCCATGAACGGCACCGTCTCGCCGAACGAATTATAGAAACCATAGACAAATCGCTCGCCGGGAAGCTTGCGCCCGGCGGGGAGAACCCCTTCGGCCACCATGGCAGCCTGCACGATCGGGCCCGAGGCTGAGCCGATCAGCGTGCGGTCGAGATCGACGAAGACGGCACCAGTGGCGTCGGACATATCTTCAATCTACTGCCGGGCAACTACGCGCGGGGCGGGATGACCTCCGAATCGGATGCCGTCCACAAGAGATTCCTGCCGACGATTCGCCATCTGTCCCCTGACGCGGCAAAGGGACCACCAGGGGGGGAGAGGTGGTCCCTTCGCACTGACAACACGAGGAAAGGAGGGGGATTCCTATGTCCTGTGGTCGTGATGTAAATGTATAACAACCGCGAGCAATCAGTCAACCAGTTTGTTTAGATACCTGGTATCGTTTGAGGCGATGGAACTCAGACATTTGCAGGCGCTTACCGCCATTAGCGACCACGGCACCTTTTCTGCTGCCGCTGAACACCTCGGCACGGTTCAGTCCAACATCTCGGCCCACGTGGCCCGATTGGAAAAGGAACTTGGCACCCCGCTGATCGACCGGGCCGATGGTCGCCTGACCGAAGAGGGCACGGTGGTCGTGGCGCGGGCGAGGCGCATCCTCTCCGAGCTCGATGCCCTGCTGTCCGACGTCGCTGCATGCAAGGACGAGGTGACCGGGACCGTTCGGGTGGGGATGATCGGCACTACGGCGCGCTGGCTCGTGCCCCGTCTGATGGATGCGGTAGCCCAACGCCATCCCAAACTCCGCCTGGTGATCGTGGAAGGAACCACTACCGGGCTCGAGCCCCAGCTGGCCAACGGTCAGTTGGACCTAGCCATCCTCCACCTTCCGGTCAGTGGCAAGGACCTGGTAACGCGACATCTGTTCGAGGAGGACTTGATGCTGGTCGTGCCCGAGGGCCACGCCATGGCTTCCCTCGACCATCCGTTGACCCTTGAGGACCTAGCCGACCTGGAGCTTCTCCTGCCGTTGCCGGGCACCGCGTT
>JAYVYR010000058.1:0-2276 GCA_043784065.1 Acidimicrobiaceae bacterium | reverse complement strand
CCCGGACGCGGGTTCTGATCGCGCCCCGGCTGCCGGTGGAACCCGGGGAAACCTCGTGGCCATGGCCGACCAGATGTCCCAGCTGCCACAGCCGTGCGTAACGGCGTCGTGGGTACGGGACTTCGGGAGCTTCGACGCCAGTCACGCCTGGGCCGTCAACTTCGTCGTGGTGGCCTACTGTTCGGAATCGGCATCTGCTTCCTGTCGGCGCGACCTGTGATCGTCCGGATCGGGGTGGCCGTCGGCGCCATGCTGTGTCTGGGCAGCTGGGTGCTCGTCCAGGACTTCGGCATCTTCGGCGGCGTCGGTACCGATCCGAACTCGATGGTCCCGATGACGTTGGTCTTCACTTCCGGCTACCTGGCCATGATCCGGCTGCCCGCCCGTGCCGAGTCCGCCGTGCCGGTGGTCGTGGCCGGGCCTGCGGACGGCGCCATACCGGACGCAATTGCGCGGTAGCCGGGGGCCCCCGTGAAGCCGACGAGCGGGCGGCCGGCTCCGTCCGGCAGCCGTCGCCTCACCGGGCTGCACCCGGCTTACCTCCTTCGCAGCATTGCCGCCATCGGTGCTATCGGCGTGGTGGTGATCGGTTCCGCCCCGATGGCCCTGGCCGCAACGAGTCAGACTGTCGATCCGATCCTCTACCAGGCGGTCAACGGGACGCCGAACGTGGTCGGCTCGCCGGCGCCGGCCTTCACCCTGACCGACCAGCATGGAGCCACCGTCTCGCTGGCCACCCTGGCGGGCCACACTGTGGCGCTCACCTTTCTGGACCCCATCTGCACGTCGGACTGCCCGCTCATCGCCCAGGAACTCCGAGTTGTCGACCAGATGTTGGGGTCCGATGCCACCGGCGTCGAATCGGTGGCCGTAGCCAACAACCTGCTCTACAAGTCCCCCTCGGCCACCGCTGCGTTCGGCCGTCAAGAGGGCATGGGTCAGCTCCCTAACCGGCATTTCGTCACAGGCTCGGTGTCCGAGCTGCATGCGGTGTGGAACAACTACGGAGTCCAAACGGCGGTGACGCCTGCGGGAGGCATGATCGCCCACTTCGACCTGGTCTACGTGATCGACAGAAGCAGCCATCTGCGGGTGGTGCTCAACTCCGACCCGGGGGCCCAGGGCGACGCCGCGCTGCACTCGTCATTCTCCTCGGTCGTCACGACTCAGATCCGCCGGCTCATTCACCCGTGATCCGCAGCGTGACGCGCCTGCTGGCTGTTGTTCTGGCGGTCGTGCCGACGGCCGCCTTGCTGACCGGCTGCTCGGCGGGCCCGGTGCCCTCGGTCGTTGCGTCATCCACCGTCGACGTTCCACCGTCTCAGGCCGTCTCAGGCCGTCTCAGCCTGGATCCACCGAACCGATGCGGTGAACCGGTTGGAACGACTGTTTGGGCTGGCGGTTGGCGCCTCTGCGTCGATTCGGTGACAGGAGAACGGATTTGGGCGTGGCCGATCAGAGGTTCGGTAGGCGTGGTCGGACTGGGAGCGGTTGGGCCGTGGCGGACCGCCCCGGGTTCGAACCGTCAGGTGCGAAGCGGCAACGACTGCAGCCGTTCGAAACACGCTGCCCATTCGGTCGCCCATGGCCACGCGGTGGGTAGGTGGAGTGCGGTTCGTCGTGATCGGTGGGTGAGTCGACCCGGAACGGTGATGAACTTCCTTCGGATCGTCTTGGCGACGATCGGTCCCCGGTGATCGAGCCCGAGCGAGGACAGCCACCGGAGCATGTTGTGGGCAATGGATGCGAGCACGGCCCAGGCCGCATTGGCGTTGAAGTCCCCCGAGGGGCAGTGGGAGAGTCCCGCCCCCTCCTTCAGGTCCCGGATGGCCAGTTCGACCACGGCGTGGCGGCGGTGATCGGTATCGAGATCGACTGCACTCCCTTGGCGATCGGTGAGGAAGGCGTGGTAGCGCCAGGAGGGGAACAGCTCGGCCTGGGTGGCGTGGAATCGAGTGCGGCGCACCACGAGTCGGTGCCCGTCGCCATAGGGACATTCCGAGACTGATGCCTCGCCACCCAGCGTGTAGTCGATTCCCATCCAGGTCGCCTCGTCGATGGCCGCGATGGCTTTGACCACGCCCTTGTTCTGGTTGACGGTGATCGAGTAGCGAACGTCGTGGTCCCGACAGGCGGCAACGACGTGTTTGGAGTGGAATCCCGAGTCGGCCCGCAAGGTCACCTGGCCGGACGCCCCGCACCGGCGGATGCGGCCGATCAGTTCCCGGACGAAACGCGGACCGCCACGCCCAGCGTTCGCCGATCCCTTGCGGTGC
>JAYVYR010000057.1:0-2285 GCA_043784065.1 Acidimicrobiaceae bacterium | reverse complement strand
GCCCGCGAGTGCGGCGTGGACCTGCTGTATGAGGCTGCTGTTGCCGGTGCCATCCCGCTGGTGCGGGCACTGCGCGAATCGCTCACTGGTGAGCGGATCCACCGGGTCATGGGGATCGTGAACGGAACCACCAATTTCATCCTCACCAAGATGGGAGAGCAGGGGGCCGACTACGCCGCGGTGCTGGCCGAGGCCCAGGTCCTTGGACTCGCAGAACGGGACCCCACGGCCGACGTCGAAGGGTTCGACGCGGCGGCCAAGGCGGCCATCCTGGCCGGGGTGGCTTTCGGCTACGACGTGTCCGATGACGCCGTGCTGCGCGAGGGGATCACCGCAATCAGCGGCGATGACGTCGACTTCGCACGGCGAGCCGGCTTTGTGATCAAGCTGCTGGCCATCGTGGAGCGCTCAGGCAATGAGGGACTGGCTGTCCGGGTCCATCCGGCGCTCGTCCCCGTCGCCCACCCGTTGGCCGGCGTACGCGACGCGTTCAACGCCGTGTTCATCGAAGGCGAGGCGGCCGGCGAACTCATGCTCTACGGCCAGGGGGCCGGCGGCCTGCCCACGGCCAGTGCTGTGGTCGGCGACCTGATCGACGCCTCGCGAAACTTGGCTGCCCACACCACCGCGCCCGCGCCCGAGCGCCAGCCCGCCCATCTGGTGTCCGAGGCCGACCTGCAGGCCGGCTTCTACATCAGTCTCGATGTGGCCGACCGGCCGGGCGTACTCGGCGCCGTTACTACCTCCTTCGGCAACCACGGAGTGTCCATCCGCTCCGTCGAGCAGGAGGGCGGCAATAACGGTGCCCGGCTGGTGTTCGTGACCCACCGCACCCGCGAGGGTGACGTGAGGGCCACCTTGACCGAGCTCGGCGAGCTCGACGTGGTGGAGCGGATCGGCGGCGTGATGCGTATCGTGGACGCAGCATGACCACCGTCGATCGGGCCCTCAACTGGCGGGGCGTCATCGAGGAGTACCGGGAGTTCCTGCCGGTCACCACCGCCACACCCGTCGTGTCGCTGCTCGAGGGCGGTACCCCGCTGCTCGAAGCGCCCCGGCTGTCGGCTCGGGTGGGCACGCGCGTCGTACTCAAGATCGAGGGGGCCAACCCCACCGGCTCGTTCAAGGACCGGGGCATGACCATGGCCATCTCCAAGGCTGTCGAGGACGGGGCCAAGGCTGTCGTATGCGCTTCGACCGGCAACACCTCGGCCTCGGCCGCCGCCTTCAGTGCCCGGGCCGGCCTGACGTGCGCGGTGCTCATCCCCGAGGGCCATATCGCTCTGGGCAAGCTGGCCCAGGCCCTCATCCACGGAGCCAAAGTGCTCCAGCTGCGAGGCAACTTTGACCAGGCGCTCGACATCGTGCGCGACCTCGGCGATAAGGCTCCGGTAACCGTGGTCAACTCGGTCAACCCCTACCGGATCGAAGGACAGAAATCGGGTGCCTTCGAGATCGTCGACCAACTCGGCGATGCCCCCGATGTGCATTGCATCCCGGTAGGCAACGCCGGGAACATCACCGCCTACTGGAAGGGCTATCTCGAGTTCAAGGAGGCGGGGAGGTCGACCAGGCTGCCCCGGATGCTCGGGTTCCAGGCTGCCGGTGCCGCCCCCATCGTGGCCGGCCACCCCATCGAGCATCCCGACACGGTGGCCACCGCCATCCGGATCGGCAATCCGGCGAGTTGGTACGGGGCGACCTCGGCGGCGTCGGAGTCGGGCGGAGGCATCGCCGCCGTCACCGACGATCAGATCCTCGAGGCCTACCGCTTCCTCGCCACCGAGGAGTCGGTCTTCTGCGAGCCGGCCTCGGCCGCCTCGGTGGCCGGCCTGCTCACCTACGGCCTGCCCGACGGCGTCGGACCTTCGTCGACGGTGGTGTGTGTGCTGACCGGACACGGTCTGAAGGACCCCGACATCGCTATCAGCCAGATCATCGTCCCGACCGTGGTCGACGCTCACTTGAGCGCCGTGCTCCAGGAATTGTCCCTCTGAGCTGGACCGATGGATGATTCTGTGGGCTGATGCGGGTGGTTGCGGCTCGTGTCGCCGAACCTGTATGCTGTCAATACCTTCGCTGCCGCTATCACGACCCTTCGGGCCAGCGGGCGGGATCTCCTGGTTTGACTTCTTTGACCAGCCCGTGCCCGGCGTCGGGGGGAGGCGTATCCAGGACTCGTCCTCGGATTCCCACCTCCCCACCTCTCTTATTTCCCTGGCTGGGGGATCCTTCCCACCTGCCAACGAGGACAAGTTGAAACGAGGAAGCCGATGACTGCCGAA
>JAYVYR010000056.1:0-2859 GCA_043784065.1 Acidimicrobiaceae bacterium | reverse complement strand
CTCCAGCCACGACACGGCGTCGGTGAACCGTCCGTCTGGTCCAACGGGATTGAGGGTGGGCAGGTCGGCTGCCCGGCCGACCTGGCGGTCGACCTCGCCAAAGGCGGGGGCCAAGTGGACGATCCCGGTCCCCTCGTCAGCCTCCACGAAGTCGCCGGCCACCACCCGCCAGCCGACCCGGGCGCCGTCGGCCGGACCGGGTTGCACGTCGTCGAAGGGCCGCACGTAGTGGAGGCCGACCAGTGCGGTGCCAGCCACCACGGCGTCTGGTGTCGTGCCCTCGCCGAAGACCTGCTCCACCAGCGATACGGCCACCACCACGTCGCCGACAATGGCGTAGTCGAGCTCAGGGCCGACCGCCGCCCCGGTATTGGACAGCAGGGTCCAGGGGGTGGTTGTCCAGGCGACGAGGGCGAGGCCGTCGAGTGATGTCCGGCCGAGGGTGCCAGCCAGCGCGACCGCAGCCTCCCCTTCGTCGGTCAGCGGGAAGCGCACGTAGGCCGACTCATCCTCCACCTCGCGATAGACGTCGGGCTGGCCGAGTTCGTGGCTGCTGAGGGCGGTGCCGCAACGGGGGCAGTAGGGAACGACCTTGATGTCCTCGTAGAGCAGGCCCTTGTCCCATAGGGTCTTGAGGTTGGCCCACACCGACTCGACGTAGTCGGGGGTAAAGGTCCAGTAGGCATCGTCGATGTCGATCCAGTAGCCGATGCGCTCGGTGAGGGTCTTCCACTCGCCCACGTAGTTTCGCACCGACTCCTTGCACAGTCGGGTGAACTCGGCGATGCCGACTTCCTCCTCGATCTGGCGCTTGGCCGTGATGCCCAGCTGCTTCTCGACCTCGACCTCGACGGGCAGCCCGTGGGTGTCCCAGCCCGCCTTGCGGGGCACGGCGTAGCCGCGCATCGTCCGGTACCGGCAGAATAGGTCCTTGTAGACCCGGGCCCACACATGGTGGAGGCCGGGGCGACCGTTGGCCGTCGGCGGGCCCTCATAGAAGACCCAGGGCTCGGCGCCGGCTCGGAGCTCGACCGACCGTTCGAAGACCCGATGCGCGCCCCATCGTGCCAGTTCCTCGTCCTCAAGGGCGGTAAAATCAGCTTCGGCGGGGACCGGGCGGAACACGGGAGACTTCCTTCTGCTGGTGCGGGTGTCGGGGGGAACGGTCGGTGAGGAATGTCGGTGCCGCCCCCGGGACGGGACGTGCGCACCAGATACTACGGGGGGCGCGGGCGGGCGACGGACCCGAGCAGTTCCGCCAGACTGGGAGGATGCATGAGCCAATCGTCTTGGAGGGCGCCCTTGTCCGCCTCGAGCCCCTGGGGCACGAACACGTCGACGACCTGCTGGACGCGGCGTGCGCCGACCGCACCTCCTTCGGGTATACCTGGGTGCCGGCTGACCGATCGGCCATGACCGCCTACGTCGCCACGGCGCTCGTCCATGCCGAGCGCGGCGACCAATTCCCCTTCGCCACCCGGTCCCTCGCCCTCGACCGGGTGGTCGGGAGCACCCGCTTCTACGAACTCGCACGCTGGGACTGGTCGACAGGTGAACCCGGAGTCGTTCCATCACCCCATGACGGCCAGTTCGACCGGGTGAGCATCGGCCACACCTGGCTGGCTTCCACCGCCCAACGCTCGCCGGTCAACACCGAGGCCAAGTTGTTGATGCTCGATCACGCCTTCACCCGGTGGGGTGTCGGGGCGGTCCGCCTCCAGACCGACGCCCGCAACCAGCGCTCCCGGGCGGCCATCGCCCGGATCGGCTGCACCCTCGACGGCGTGCTCCGTTCGGACCGGCCGGCCGTCGATGGGACGGTCCGGGACTCGGCCATCTTCTCGATTACGGCAGATGAGTGGCCCGTGGCCCGTCTCCGGCTCCAGGAGCGCCTCGCCCGTTGACCAACGGGGGGGAAGGGACGGAGTGCACCGTCCCGTCGGCGGCCCCCCTACGCTCTACCTGTGCTCGAGGACGTCACGACCGCCATCGAATCTCCCGTCGATACCCCGGTCGAACGGCCCCGATCGACCGATACCGTCATCTTGGTCGTAGTCTGCCTGGCTCAGTTCATGGTGGTCCTCGACGTCTCCATCGTCAATGTCGCCCTGCCCGCCATCCAACGCGACCTCCATTTCAGCTCGGTGGGCCTTCAGTGGGTGGTGACCTCCTACGCTTTGACGTTCGGCGGGCTCCTGCTGCTCGGCGGGCGCCTAGCCGACCTGTTCGGCCGCCGGCTCATCTTCCTCCTCGGCCTCGGGCTGTTCACCGTGGCCAGCCTGCTGGGCGGCTTCGCCACGGACCAGGCCACGCTGATCGCCGCCCGCTGCCTCCAAGGGGTGGGCGCCGCCGTGCTCTCGCCGGCCACACTGACCATCCTCACCGTCACCTTCCGCGATCAACGGGCCCGGGCCAAGGCGTTCGGGGTGTGGAGCGCGGTGGCCGCCGGCGGCGGCGCGGCCGGAGCCCTGTTCGGCGGGATCCTGACCCAGTACCTGTCGTGGCGGTGGATCCTCTTCGTCAATGTCCCCATCGGGATTGCACTCTTCGTCGCGGCACGCGCACGTCTCCACGAGTCGCGGGCCGAGGGGCCCCGCAGCCGGCTCGACGTGGCCGGGGCGGCGACCATCACCGGGGCACTGTTCTTGCTGGTCTACGCCATCTCCCACACCGACGTGGTTCCGTGGACCGGGACCTCCACCCTGGTGGTGCTGGCTGCCTCGGGCGCCCTCCTGACGGCCTTCGTATTCATCGAGGCCCGGGTGGCCTCCCACCCGCTGGTGCCGCTCCGCCTGTTCCGGGTGCGGTCGGTCATCGGGGCCAACCTGGTCATGTTCTGCTTCGGTGTCGGCATGTTCG
>JAYVYR010000055.1:0-20450 GCA_043784065.1 Acidimicrobiaceae bacterium | reverse complement strand
AGGCATGCCGGACGGCTCGCCTGAACAGGGCACCGTGGAAGTCCTAGCCTCCGACGATCTCCGCGCCCTCGCCGACCTCGACGGCCCCCGACTTGTCCTGTCCGAGGGCTACGTCGGCATCGACCGCCGGAGCACCGGGGTCCTGTCGGTGTTGTCGCGGGCCGTGTTCGCCCCCCGGCGCAGGCTCCTCCGCCTTGACATCCTGATCGTGCTCGCCGTGGTGGCGGTGATCGTCGGCACCGCGGCCCTGGCCACTACGCAACCCCATTCGGCCGGCAGTCACTCGGCGCGGGCCGGCGCCGCGCCCGTCGATCCGTTGGCCGCCCTACCCACGACCGACCCTGGCCCGACCACGACCACGACCACGACCACGACCACGACCACGACCACGACGGCTGCACCTGTGGCGGCGGTGGCCCCCCTGGCCGTGGCCCAGCAGGTGGCCACCCATCCGTTGGTTGCGGTCGCCTCCAGCGCACCCCCGGCCACCGTAGTGCCGACCACGCCAGAGGCCATGGGCGCCGCTGCCCTGGCCCTCGTCAGGTACCCGTGGCAGAAGCTTCCCGGCTACTCGGTCCAGTTCCTCCCCATCAGCGACGCCCCCTCGCCCGGGTTCTACGGCAACACCACATTCGTCTGGGGAAAGCCCGGTGGCGCGTCGACGCTTTACGTCTACCCCGGCGAGACGGTCGATCAGCTGGCCGGCATCACCGCCTTTGAGATCGGCCACGAGGTCGACGCCTCGTTGGTCGAGCCCCAGGGTGGTCACGACCAGATCACGGCGATTCTCGGCGTGCACCCTGCGAGCTGGGCCCCCGAGTGCGACTGCGCTGAACAGAACTATCTGTCGGGCTGGTACGCGGCGGCATTCTCCGACTACTGGTCACCTGGCGTAGGGGCCTGGAGCACGTTGGCACCGCCGCCCACCGGTGTCACGTTGACCGCGGTGCAACCGTGGCTCGACCCGAGAATTTCCTGAGGCCGGTAACCCGGATCGTCCTGGTGAGCCTCGACGCCCACGCCATAGACGGGGCGCCGGACTCGTTCGGCGGCACCGACCCGGTCTCTCTCCCCCTGGCTACCGGTGTCGAACCTGAGCTGGGGGCACGTGCAATCGGTGCCTTTTTGACCACGTCTCTTAGTTGCCTGACCACTCATGGTGCATATTGGGCCACAACCGACGATGGATTTGTGCGGATGCGCCCCACACCTGGCATGATGAAGGGGATGGCAAGACGGTTGGACCGTCTGGACGGAATCGGGGCATCCCGGATGAGAGGGGGACGTGACGTCTATGACGAGGTCTAAGCGCATCGGCATCGCAACCTGCTTCGCCGTGGCAACAATGCTGTCCATCCCGAGGGTCGCCGGTGCGGCGGACATTGCGTGCTACACCGGATGCATTCCTTCGACCGTCAACCCCAATTCAGTCCCGCTGCCGAATCCCGTGTTGGCCAACCCGACTACCACCACCCACGTGGTCAACGGCTCGTCATCATTGCCTTTCACGGGTGCCGACGTCGGTGAGCTCGCCGCCGTGGGCCTCGGAGCCGTCGTCATCGGCGGGATGTTGACCCGTCGTCGCCAGCCTTCCTGATCCTGCGTCGGTCCACCGCGTGACCGGCCCGCCTCGGGCCCGCGTCCCGCCGCTCCCGGGGCTGTGCAGGTGGCGGACAGAAGCGCAGCCGGCGCCCACGTGGCGTCGCCCGTGGTCGATCGATCCGTGTGCCACTCCCTCGGGGCTGGCGGGCATGGTGCAGGATGCGGTCCAATCCGCATCGTTGTCGGCGGTATAGCCTCGCCCTTGTGTTCCGATCACATCGTCACACCGGTTGGCTCGTGGCCTCACTGCCCATCTGCGGGTGTGGCCTCCCTGGGATGTGTCGCGTGCCGGACGAGCGGGATTGGTTGGGCTGACTTGCCTGGAGCCGCGTCCGGGGTGACGTCGACTCCGCCATGTCCCCTCACGTACCTGGGACTCCGGTCATCGACTATGAGGAGCATGACCATGGCGGCACTCAGCATCAGCTCAGGTGAACGCACCCGATCGCCGGTGGCTGTCGACGGACAGGGCAGGCGACCCGCGCCAACGATGGTCCCGGTTCCCCCGGTCGGGGACTTCAGGACCACCCCCTGGTCGGCTTCGAGCTATCGGATTGGCCGGTGGTACGTCGCGGCTGCGGTGCGACGGGTCCCGTACCCCCAGCGGTCCGGCCTGGCTCACGGGTACCTGGACGCTGACGAGCTAGCCGAAGCCGCAGGTCGTCCGACCTGCGGACCCGAAACCGCTTGATCGACGAGCACGACGTTCCCAGCCCTGACGAGCCCGATCCAGGTGCCCGAGGATCCTCGGAGGGACCTGGTGCCTCGGAAAGCGGGGGCACCGAGAATCTACGCCGGAAGACACTGCAGGGCGGAGCCTTCCTCGCCGTCCGGGAAGTGGGGGGGATGGTGATCCGGGTGCTCGGCATCGTCATCGTGACACGTCAGATCGGCCCGCACGACTACGGCGTCTACGCGGGTGCTGCCGCCTTTGCCGCAGTGGTGGCGAGTATCACCCAGATGGGCATGGAGGTCTACCTCATTCGCCAGGTGGAGGCGCCCACCCGCCAGACCTATGACGACGTGTTCACCTTCCTGGTCGTTCTCTCCGTGGCTGCAGTGGGCCTGTCATTCGCCCTTTCGGCAGTCGTAGACCTCCTGCATCCCTCGTCCGCGGGAACCGTGCAGGTGTTCCGCGTGATGCTCCTCAGCGTCCCGCTCAACGTCCTATGGGCTCCTGCCCAGGCCCGGATCGAGAGGTCCTTCGACTTTCGGAGCATGGCGTGGCTCGAACTGGGTGGAGACGCCGTCCTCTACGCGGTGGCGGTGCCCCTGGCTTACGCCGGCGCCGGTCCGTACTCGCTCGTCATGGGTTTTATCGCATGGCAGGGCTACCTCCTGATCGGCAGCTACGCCATGGCCCGCATGCGGCCGCGCTTGCGTCGGCCCAGTGCCCGCTGGGGCGATTTCCTCGGCCACGGGATCGACTACTCCGCGTCGACATGGATCTACGCCATGTCGGGGCTCGTCAATCCGGTCATCGTGGGGCGCTACTTCGGAGCGACGGGAGTGGGGTACGTCGCCTTGGCGGTGCGCCTCGTCGACACGCTGGGCTTCGGTCAGCGGGCGACCTGGCGGCTCGGGTTGGTGGCGTTCTCGCGGGCCCATGCCGACGGCGAACGGATCCGGCGCGGCATCGAGGAGGGGATGGTGCTGCAAGTCCTTGCCGTGGGCGTCCCGATCGCCGCAGTGGCGGTGTGTGGCACCTGGCTCATCCCACTGATCTTCGGGGCCCAGTGGCTGCCCGCAGTCAGCGTGTTTGCCCTGCTCGGTGTGGCGCGGATCGTCAATGCGCCACTGACGGTGCAGATGGCCTTCGTGTTCTCGAAGGGAAGGAACCGGGTCGTCGCCGTCGCCGGCCTGGCGAACCTCGTGATGCTGGTGGGCGGCGCGCTGATTCTTGTGCCGGCGATCGGAATCGAGGGGTACGGGGTTGCGGCCATCATGAGTGCGCTCGCCTGGTTGATCATGTCGTGGTGGGCGCATCGCATGCAGGAATTCGATTGGTATCGACCGTTGCCGTGGCTCTGTGCCCTCGTCCCACCTGTGCTCTCGCCCCTGCTGCCGTGGCCCCAACGGACCCTGCTCCTGGCTCCCCTGGCACTCGTGTTGGTGGTGCCAGGGATGCGTCGGCAGCTCATGGAGTATGCGGAGATGGTGATCCGGAGACTGCGTCGGGCGTAGCGGCCCTACCGGCGCCCCCTGGCGCACGACTCCGCGTGGCCGGTGCGGTGGACGGCCGAAGTAGCCTGCTCGTCCATGAGCGAGGCGAAGGAGACGGGAACGGTCCGCGGCGGATCCGACGAAGCCCTGGATCCGGGTGGGTGGATCGTGCCCGAGCCGGTCACGACCGTCCAATCGGCGCTTCTGGTGGACGGAGCCGCCCTCGATCGGGTGCTGGTCCACGGTTCGCCGCCCGGCGAGGGCCGCGATCTCGACCTGCTGGTCCGCCCGGATTCCGAGGGCGCCATCCGGGCGGCACTGGGTGAGGCCGGTTTCCACTCCGCCGGACACCAGATGGTGCGCTTCCGGCGAGGGACGTGCGAACAGGTGGAGCTCTACCCGGCCTCGTGGTGGGACCTTCCTCCAGATGAGGTGACCGCGGTTTTCGACGAGGCAGTCGCCCTGCCCGGGTACGCCCACCTCGTGCGTCCTTCTCCCGTGCACACGTTGCTCATCCTCGGGCGAAGGGTCGTCGAGGGTGTCGGCTTCCTGGACGACAAGCGGCGGCGCTACGTCGAGTGGGCGGTGCAGCAGGATCCCAAGGTCTGGGACCACGCGGCGGCTCGGGCCGATGCCTGGCACGGGCTGCGCTCGATCGAGCTCCTCGAACGTCTCGTCGGCCACGGGTTCGTACCCGTTCCCGTGCGGGCCCGGATCATTGATGAACGCCTGCGTGCGTCGGGCCGCCGCTCACTCGACGCCCATGTCGAGACGGCCCGCCAACTCGTCCCGCGCCGTCGACTGCCGGTAGTCGTCTCGCTCTCCGGACTGGACGGGTCAGGTAAGTCGACCCAGGCCCGGATGCTCGTCGACGCCTTCAACCGCATCGGCGTGGAGAGTGCCATCGAATGGGCGAAGCTCGGTGAGGACCGGCGCCTGTGGGCTGTCCGACGGTTGGGGGTCCGCTTCGTCAGCATCGTCCGTCCGATCACCCGTCGGCCTCACGCCGCGAATGCTCCCGTCGAAGGGTCCCCCGAAGGCGGGGAGGATCTCGGGATGCCGGGGGGCAAGACGCCAACGGTCTGGGCTGCGGTCGCACTTGCCTCGAACATCTGGACGTTCCGCCGGCAGACGATGCGCTACGCCGGGCGGGTGAGGTTCCTCGTCTATGACCGCTACGTCCTCGACTCAGCTGTGCACCTGCGATGGCGATACGGTCTCGACCGGACTGCTGCGCGGGTGCTGACGACCGCCCTCGTGCGACTCTCGCCCAAGCCGATCCGTTCGTTCTATCTGGAGATGCCACCCGGGGTCGCACAGCGTCGCAAGATGGAGGACCCTCTCGAGGCCCTCCGCGAACAGGCGGAGATCTATCGGGAGGAACTGGCCACGAGGGCAGGCTCGGGCGTGGTCGTTCTCGATGGGACCCGACCGCCAGAGGAGCTCGCCACCGTCATTGCCGAGGAGGTCTGGGTCGGACTGCATCATCAGTCGGCCTCACCGAGGCGACCGTGGGGTCGGTTCCCGAGGGGGACGTGAGTTGACCCTGCGAGCGGTCGACGCAAGGTTCCTGCTTCCGCTGTTCCCGGAGTCAGCAGTGGTACTGGGTGAGTTGCCTGAATGGAGGGACGGACTCTCGTCCCTCGGCGTCGAGCTGGTCGAGCCGGGGGACAGGGACGAACCCGACCTGGTGGTCGCCCCCGCGGACGCGGCATCCCGTGCCCTCGCCGTCGGGGCGAAGACCGCACTGATCCTCGGCGGCAGGGTCGACCGGTCGCTACTCGGGGAACTCGAGTCGACGTCGTACATGGCGGTCCCGGACCTCACCGCACCCGAGTACCTGGTCCCACTGCATCAGCCGAAAACTATCCGGTACTTCTATGATTTCCTGCGGGTGGCCCCCAGCCGTGCCAAATGGTTGCGCAACCGCGCCGCCGCCCGGGCGGTGGGGTTCGCGCTCGACCACCTCGTGCCCACCGGCCAATTGCTGACCGTCGTCGGCGCCGGTGGCGAAGTTCCCGCCGCTCTGCGACCGGTGATCGAAACCACCGGCCTTGCCTTGGAAGGCTGGTTGCTCGGCCTCGGTCCGGCACACGCCGAACGACGGGTGGTCTTCAGCCTGTTCGAGGCATCGAGCCCTGTTCCTGGCCTGGTTGCGAAATTGGACCGACTACCCCGACCGCTCGACGCGGAGGACAGGAGTACCGGTGGCGGTAAGGATGTGAGGGAATTGGTGCCATGGGTGCCACCCCTCGGCGGCCGCGTTCCACGGCAATTCCCACCGGTGTGGGCCGGTGGGGGACGCGTGTCCTTGGAGACGGCCGGAGTGGGATACGTCCTGACGGACTATTTGCGGGGCCCCTTCCGCCGTTCGAAGAAGTTGGGGGCAGTTGACAGCGTGGCGGCGTGGTTGATCGAGTTGGCGATAGCCAGTACCCACGCTGCCGACGGTCCGCTGTCGGGCGTCCCCGAGGCATCGGTCCCGACCGATTCCGGGGGATCATCAGCTGTATGGGGCACCGGCATACCTACGGTGCTCGAGCACGGTGACTTGTGGTCGGCGAACATCATCCTTCGGCCGGACAGGTCGTTCACGGTCATCGACTGGGCGGATGTGCGGCCCCGCGGGCTTCCGTTGGCCGACCTGCTCTACTTCCTCTCGGAGTCGCTCGCCTGGGTCGACGGCGCGTTGGATGACGCCGGACGTGACCGCCACTTCGTCTCGCTCTTTCGAGGCGGGGCCGCCAGTTCGCCCGTCCTGTTCCGGTGGGTTCGCGCCATGGTCGAGGCCCTCGGTATCGGAGCGGACGTGGTAGGAACTCTTGCCACCTTCTGTTGGGACGATCTCGCCCGTCGTCGCAGGATGGCGCTGTTGACGACCCCAATGCTGATCCGTCAGAGCATGGGTTCGGACACGGTCGAGCCTGTCCTACGCAGGGCTGAACTCTGGCACCACGAGGTTGAACTCGGGGCGACGTGGGACGCGTGGCGGACGTGAGTCGCCCGGACCGGATCGGGAGCAGCAGCCCGTGGCGACGCTCGTGATCGGAGGGCGTGGGACGTCCGGTATTGCTACGGCGCGTCGACTGATCGAATGGTTGATCGGGAGTCTGGCGTGGTCCACCGTGCGAGTCGCCTCCCGGGACGTCACGGCCCGGATGGCCGGAGCCCGTTTGCTGGTGTTCGCCCCGCATCCGGACGACGAGACGATCGCCTGCGGCGGCTGCGTCGCCCGCATCGCCGCCTCCGGGGGCGATGTCCACGTCATCGTGGTCACCGATGGGAGGTATGCCCGGTGGGACATGACACCGGACGAAACCTCGCAGATCCGCGGGCGGGAGCTCGCTCGTGCTGTCGCCCGACTCGGTCTTGCTCCCGGTCAGGTCCAGTCCCTGGACCGTGAGGATCAGAGTCTGGCTACGCATGTTGACGGGCTCCGGGACCAGATTCGCCAGCTGATCGAGGCGCATCGACCGACCGTCCTATTGTCCCCTTGGGCCCATGACACCCATCCCGATCACGCAGCCCTCGGTCGGGCGGTGCGCGGTGCGGGAGCCGACTACGACGTCGAGATCCTGGAGTATGTCGTGTGGGCATGGACGCAACCGATGCGCCTCGTCCGCAACCTGGTTCGGGGTTCACGGGGGCCGGAGGGGATGTCCGAGCCCGGTCACGGGTGGGCCGGGAGCGCGTGGCCGGTTCGGGTCCGGACGGGGGAATTCCTCGAATCCAAGACCGCCGCTCTGGCGTCCCACACGTCCCAATTGGGGCCATCGGCAGGTCAGCTGGGGCTCCCGTCAGGGAGCGGCCCGTTGGAGGCCGCGTTCCTCCGCCGATTCCTGGGTCGCTCCGAGGTGTTCCTGCCTTTCAGGCAGAGTGGGTTCAGGCAGGGCGGGCCGGAATCTCGCTGAACTTCGGTGAGGTGGGGGGAGCCATGTAGACGCGGTCCACCAGGCGGCGTGCCGCCGAGGCAGGAGCGAGGGCCGTGGCGGCCAACCAGGCGGCCCGCCTTCCTCTGGCCCTGTAGGAGTAGTCGGGCTGGGTCAGGACATCTCGGATCCCCCGCATCGCCAACGGCAACCTTCGATCTCCCGCCAGGGGGTGGGTGGACGGGTCGATACGAAGTGAACCGAGTCGGTACCCGGCGAAGGCCCAGTCGAGGGCCGACGTCGGCTCGACAGGACAGCCGACGATGCCTTGGGCCTGGCACAGGCGACGGACGATGTGGTGACCGGCCATGGTCTCCTCGATCCGGTCATGGAGGAATGTCGTGGCATCCTTCCGCATCTCCGAGCTACCGGAGAAGTTCTGGGTATGCCAGCGATAGGATCCGCAAGCTCCCTGGAGGTTGACCACCGGACCGAGGAGGGGGGTGGTTTCAGCCAGCAACAGGTCGATCAGCGGCCGCTCGTCCCGGATCACGGAGAAGACGACGTCGAGCACGGATCGCGGATAGGCATTCCCACTGGTTGGAGGCCAGACGTAGGTGCGTCTCGAGAGCACGTGGTCGCGGAGGTCGCCCTCGGAGAGCTTCCACGTCGCCGGCGGGAACATGTCGTCGGTCGGCTCGCCATGGGGACCGATCACCCGCAACCGCCATTGGATGCGCCCCGCACCAGGCTCCCGCCGGAACTCCTCGGCCGCCCGCGCTGCCGTGGTCGGATCGAGGAGGTCGTCGGCATCCAGGAAGATGACGAGATCCCCGGTGCTGGCGTCGAACGCTCGCCTGACGCTCACGAACTGACCGGAGTTCTCCTGGGACAGCAGAGTCACCCTTCCGCGATACTGCTCGAGCACGGCCAGGGAGTCGTCGGTCGAGCCGTCGTCCACGACGATGATCTCGACGTCGGGATGGGTCTGGGCCAGGCAGCTCTCGATGGCCTGGGTGACGTAGTGCGCATAGTTGTGATTGGCGATGCACACACTGACGCTGGGCTTCATCGGGACCCGGCGATCGGGTGCCGATCCAGGACCCCTCGATCGCTCAAGACGGCCTCGGCGCCGGATCGTTGATTGACCCGCCGGAGCAGCTTTCCCGCTCGAGTCTCGAGGCCGTACCACCGCATGGACCCTGCCGTAACGGTCATAGCGCGAAGGACCGCCGAGGCTGACGACGCCACCCGCGGGCTGCGGGAACGTTCCACCAGTCGGGCGAAAGGAGGAGCGAGTCCTTCGGAGAAGGCGGTGGGGGAGAGCGCCCCGATCAGGTCACCATGGCGTTGGTGGAGGATGACCCGTGCCGCCCCTTGGGAGCGGGCGTCCCGAACGAACGCATCGATGTCGCGAGTGTGGAGATGGTCCGCCACGAGCCCCCGATTGAAGACGCCTTCGAGGCCGGCGACGAGGCAGCGCAGCCCAAAGTCCTGGTCCTCGTGGTATGCGCGCTCGAAACCGGATGAGACGAGTCCGACCGTGAGCCCCTGTGTGCGCCCCATCGACACGTTGCCCCACCACAGATTGCGGAGAATCGAAGACGGCATGGCCTCGTACTCGTCGCAGCGGCGCTGATACTCCTCGGCGTAGAGATAGGAGGCGAATTGCCCGGGCTGACGATGCAGAGGAAGAGTCACCGGGATGCATCCCACCACCACTGTCCCTGGGTGCTGGTCATGATGGGCGAGATGGCCTGCGGCGAGCCCCCGTCCGGCCAAGACATCGTCATCGAGGAACAGGACTACGTCTCCCGTGGCACGCTCCAGTCCTGCCGCTCGGGCGACTTGTGCGCCGCCGGCCTGCTCCCGGAGGAGCGGGACCAGCCGTGGTCGACGGATCGACTCTTGCTGGAGCCATTCGAAGGAGTCATCATGACTTCCGTCGACCACCACCACCACTTCGTCGATCAACGGGTCGTCGAGCAGCGGGGCGAGCACGACGGGGAGGCTGTTCCGTCGACCGTGGGTAGGCATGACCACGGAGAGCGTAGGGCGTGGCCTACCGTGATCCGTGGGCATCGGGGCAGTATCCCACGTCGACGTCCGACCTCGGTCGGCCGGTGCGCCACCAGGCCCGACGCCGGCCTCGCTACGATGTCGGTTGTCGACAGTCATCCGCCCACGATCTATCGAGGAAGACCCCCGAGTGCCGAAGTACACCGCGAGCAATCTCCGTGTCCTGATCGCCGACGCTTCGAGGCCGGGATCGCTGGCGGCTCGGGCGAGGGAGCGGCGATGGCTCGCCTTCGAGGCGGCATTTCCGGAATTCACCGACATGTCGGTGATCGACCTCGGTGGCACAGCGGACTTCTGGGCATCCATTCCGAGACGTCCGGCGCACCTGACGGTGCTGAATCCGGCGGTGGGATCGGGGTCGCTCCTCCCTTGGGCCGATCTGGTGGTCGGGGATGCCTGCATCCCACCGGACGCACTGGCCGGACGTTCGTTCGATCTCGTGTACTCCAACTCAACCATCGAGCACGTGGGTGGCCACAGCCGCCGTCAGCTCTTCGCCGAAGTGGTCCGCCGACTGGGGGACCACATGTGGATCCAGACGCCCTACCGGTACTTTCCGATCGAGCCGCACTTCGTGATCCCCTGGTTCCAGCACCTGCCTGTGGCGGCCCGGTGCACGGTTGCTTCTCGTTGGCCGTTGATGCCATCCCAGTTCCCAACTGGGCCGACAGAGATCACAGCGGAAGTCTTGGCGATCGAACTCCTGTCCATCACGGAGATGAAGGCGTACTTCCCCGAGGCCACGATCGAGTTCGAGCGGGTCGCCGGCATGGTCAAGTCGTTGATCGCGCTGCGCTGAGCAGCCCAGGGCGGGTGCGTCAGTCGGCGTCTTGCGACCCGAGCAACGCCGTGCGCAGTGCGGTGATCTGGGTTTCCCATCGACCCAGCTGCAGTCGACGTGCTTCGCCGGCAGCCACCTGGAGAGATGCATGCTGGTCAAGGGCCCTGCGCAGGCCTTTCGCAATCGAAGTGGGCGTGTTCTCCACGTGCACCGCTTTGGGGAAGAGGTCTTGGAGCAACGGCCAATCGTTCACCACGAGGACCTTCTCGGCCCAGACGGCCTCGAAGGCGGCCCGCATGGCCGACGTCGGTTCGGTGCTGAGGGCCAGGATGACATCGGCGTCCTCGACCAGATGCCGGTAGGCACCATGGTCGAGAAATCCGACGAGCTGAACATTGGGTCCGACGTCGACGGTCGGGCGTCGGGCGACGTCACCGGTGATCGCGAACTGCACGTCGGGTAGGAGCGTGGCGGCCTCTATGACCTCGGCCGCCGGTTCGTCCAGGGCGAAGGTGCACACGAAGACCACGTGTGCGGCCCCATCGGGGAGCGCCTTCGGCGCCGGGAGCCAGTCGCCAGGGGCCTCATGGAGCACGAGCCCCCGGCCGCCCCAGGCTTCCACGACCGCGACCCACGACGAGTCGGTCACCAAGCAGAGGCGGGCTGACGGGACCAACCGCCGGTGGATGGGCTCCGTCAGCGAGCCCATCCGGTAGCCCTGGGCTCCGAAGGAACCCGGATGGTCGTCGATGACCAGAGCTCCTCCGGTGACCCGGGCATAGATCGCCGCCAGGATCGCAGGAATTATCGGAGGATTGGTGACGATCACCGCCGAAGGCCTTCTGGTGCACAGGAAGTAGGCGGTACGCACGGTGCTCAACAGGTAGCGGACGAGGCCGTGGGGGCGTCGGGCGGCACCGGGCGGAAAGCAGGAGAGCACATCGGCATCCAGGGCAGCTGCCAGTTCGTGGGAGCGGCCGGCGATCGCACCCCAGGCGATGAATGCCGGCCGCCTGGGCCTTGGTGTACGAGCCGGTCCGCGGCCCATCTTCCAGCGGTGCCGAGTCGGGCCTGCGCCCAGCTCGATCGCGATCGGATTCGGACTTTCGACTTTGTCGACCCGGTGGCCCGCCGCCTTTTCCAAGTCCTCTCGGGTGAGTTCGTCCACACGCCGACTGACCGCTAGCCCGAGTGAGTACAGGTCTCCGGCAATCTGGAACTGGTGGTCGTCCACATGTTCGGCGTGGGAGTGCTCGCGCGGGACGAGAACGGGCATCCGCCCGGACTCCAGCGCGGAGAGTGCAGAACCGACGCCGGCATGGGAGATCACGAGATCGGCCTCGCGCATGGCCGCCTCGAGCTCGAGCGCAGGAATCTGCCGGTTCGTGGTCAGCCCCAAGTCATCGACGTTCGCGCAGCCGGTCTGCCAGAGGACATCTGCGTCCACGGGGAGGAGCGGGACGAGAGAGCGGATCAGACGATCGAAGCCGTAGGTTTCCGATGCGCCCACCGTGACCACGACCTTGCGAAGGGACACCGGGTCGGACAGGGAGGTCGAACGAAATTGGTCGAACACCGATCCGACGTAGGTCCATCGTCTGCCGGCCCAGCTCGGATGTTGCGTGTAGAGGTGGATACCGGGCACCCACTGCAGGATCCGCCCGGTCAGGGACGGTCCGTCCGTCCGGGTGGCGCTCTCAATGTAGTGGCAGGGAATTCCGAGCAGTCGGGCGAGCGGCAGGAACGATACGGCCACCGTCGCCCCTGTGCTGATGGCGACATCGAAGCGACGGTTACGGAGGAGTCGGGCTGCCGCGATGAAATTTGCCACGGTTGCCCGACCGTCGCGGGGAGATGAGTAGCGCACGAACGAGACATCGTGGCCCAAGAGGAGCGACCGGCTCTGCGGTGAGTCGAACGTGATCCAGAGGCTGTCGTCGACCGGTACCGGCAGCCGTTCGCTCAGCAGAAGGAGTTCCTTTAGATGGCCACCACTGTTGGCGACGAAGAGCGCTCTCAACTTCCTGGGAGCGGCGATGGCTCGCCCGTCACGGGTGGTCACCGATGCTCCAGTGGTGTCGATCGAGCGGCCGACGGTCGCCGCGGAAGTCCACGCGCTGGCCCGCAACCATGATCCCGACGAGCGCGAAGAGAGCCTGTGGGAGGCCAGCGGAAGTCATGTAGGGGTAAATGAAGTCGATCAGGTAGATGGTCACCACGAGTAGTGCGACCGCCCGCGCGACACCCCAGCGGGCGGGGGGGTAATTTCCGGGCCGAGCCAGCACCCGTGCCCTCGAGAAGAGGGCCCACATCATGGCCACGAAGGCCAGGAGAAGGGGGATCCCGCCCCACATCAGGTAGGTGATGTACTGCGATTCCGTGTATTGCCAAACGATGGAGTTGGGGAGGACCGGTCCGTACCCGTGCCAAAGCTGCTGCTTGATGGCGGGGATGTACTGCTGCGACCAGATGGTGAATCGGAACTGCACGGTCTGGGGGACCAGCGCGTTGTGTGCGCTGCCGGCCGCGTACGTGTATTCATTGCTCAGTCGCTGGCTCACATACCCGCCGAAGGTACCGGCGAGCACCAGGCCGAGTAGGAGGCCCCACCGAAGTAGGAACTTCAACCTCCCGGACCACACCCCAAGGGCGACACCGCAGATGACCAGGGCGATGATTGCCGACAACTCCGCAGAAAGGAGGAGACCGAGGGTGTCGAAGCCAAGGATGAGGAACATCGTCCTACGGGGCAGCACCCCGGCCACGCCATGGAGTACCAAACTGATCCCCAGCACCAGGATCACCAGCAGGTAGCCTGCCAGCGGCGTCCAGTGGTCGAAGGGCCCTGTGGCCCGGACGAACAAGAAGTACCCGTACCCGCTGAACACGTTCGAACCGGTGATATTGACGACGAGGTCGTTTACCCCACCCACTCGGAGCTGCTGCAGCAGGGCGATGAATGACACCGGAATGCTGGCCAGCAGCACCAAACGGAGGGCCAGGTCACGCTGACGTTGCAGCGGGAGTGAGATCGCAACGGCGCGGTACATGAGGAGGAACTGCATCGGGCCGAAGAGCGTGCCGACCAAGCCGCCGGTGATATGCACTCTGCCGAGGTGCATGCTGTAGAAGCCGATGAGAGCTGACGCTGCTGCGTACGACAAGAGGAGCCAGTCGAACGTACCCCAACGGAGCGACTGAGGGGCACTGGCAGTGAGGAGAATGATGATCGAGACGGACCCGATCACCACTTCAGAGAGTCGAAAACCGGGAACTGGGAACCCTGACCGGAGCCCCGACGTGATTGGAACAACGCCCACGAGCAGGTAGCCGCCGATTGCCGGTCGGCGCAGGACGACGAGACCGACGGCCACGGCCACGACCAAGAGGACGGCAATCTTCGGCCGCACCGCGATCGCCGTACCCACCATCACGCTCGAGGCCAGTGCCACGAACATGATGATGACGGGGCTCGGATGTCGATCGAGCCAGCCCGCCGACCATTCCGAACGGCTGGCCCTTCGTTGGGCCAGTACCAGCGCCCTCGGCGTCATCACGCGAGCCACTGTGAGGCTGGTTCCACCGTGATCAGTGGACGCGTTCGCTGATCATCAACGCCCAGGTGGGCTGGATCCCCAGCTGTTCGAGGTAGTCGCGTGACTGCTGGACGGCGCGGACCCGTGCCTCTTGGGGGACCAGGAGGACGGTGACATCGGCGAGTTGGGCCACTCTGTCTCCGTTCTCCTCTCCGGGAGCTCCACCGACCAACAACTGCATGCCCGGTGCCAGGCGTCCGAGCCGTCGGCCGGCACTCACAGTTGACTGATGCATGCCCGGAACTGCAGAGAGCAGGGCGATCTTGGGGTCTTCCCGTTGCGTCGAGGATTTCCAGTGGTCAAGCATCGCCGCCGCGGAATCGACGTTCAGGCTGTCCAGGGAGCGTGCGGGGACCCCAAGTGACGCGGTGATCTGGCCTGCCTTGTCGATGCGGGCATCGGCGCGCTCCCAGATGATCATGATCACTGCGGCAAGGAAGAGTCCCAGGATCAGCCCCAGGGCAGCGGCGGTGGCCGGCTTCTGGGCGTGGGAAATCGGTGGACCGGCGTCGCGGACGACGGTGATGGTGCCGGAAGGTATCGCTCTGGTCGCCGGCGTGATTCCGGAGATCGCCTGCGACATCGCGGAGACGCCGGTGGTCGCACCCGTCGGGTTTTGGGCAGTGAAGCGGAGGTCGAGGAGGGAAGTACCGTTGACCACGGTGACCGACGTGCCCGACTTAGCCTGCGCCAGCGAGAGTCCGGTGGCGGACGCCACGGCATGGAGTAGGGCATTGTCGCTCGGGATCAGCCCGGCAAACGTTGCTGCCAGAGCCTGTGCCTCCTGCGAACTCCCCGGCGATGTGGGCGTGGCGCCGGGATTGACGAGCAGGATCGCGTCGGAGGAATAGGTGGCCTGTTTGGCGCTCGAGACGGCGAGGGCCGTCGCCGTGGTAACGACAACGACGACGATGAGCACCAGGCCGCGCCGGAAGAGCCATGGGGCCTTCGATCTCAGCGTGTCCTGTTTCGCCCGCTGCGTGCCGCGTCGTTCACTGACGGTTCTGATCCCGTCCTCTCTTTGTTGAACTGGGCGCGGTCGGGGCTCACGATCGTCCTCGCCAACCCGTGCCCCCTGGGGAGCCCTTCGCTCGTTTGAGGGCACCGGGAGTTCTGACGGAGTTCCGGACGTCACACCAGATTTGCCGGCTCGATGTGTAGCTCGCGTCTGTCGACTCGCCGGTGGGACTCTGCTTCCCGCGTCGGGTGGCGCCGGGAACTGCGTCGGGGCCGACACTGGACCACGCGAGGGGGTCGGGGGTACTTCCGGCTCCCCTGGTTCGATCGACATTTGGCTATTCTACGGTCTCCCGCATGGCGGGTCGCGCACGGTGAGTCCACCCCTTCGGCCTTCCTCGACGCTCCCGACCCCGCACTTGCCATTGCGGGAAATGCACTGAGGTCGCACGGGTGCCGTTGACCCCTGCCCAGGGGAGCACGAGAGCGGCCGGTACAGTAGGTCCCGGTGCCGAAACTGTGAACGACGTTGCCGGGGGCGATCACGGCGGCGACGTCGGGGACGGGGAACCGAACCCCGAGAGAGTTCGGCGGCTGGGCTCGGCCCGGCACCGGCGGTGGGTCGCCATCGGGATCTTCGGTGTCGTCCTCGTATGGGGCGCTCTGGCCGGAAGTAAACTCCTCGGTGCATACCATGCCGATCAGAGGGGCCAGGTGGCCCTTGACCGGGTCCGCCTGCATCTCACGCCGAAGGAACTCACTGCGGCGGACACGCAAAGGGAGCTGCTCTCGGCAGAAGAGGACTTCGCTGCCGCGCACGCTTCATTGTCCTCTTGGCTCCTGGCCCCATTGACCGTAGTACCCGTGGCCGGACGTCAACTCGTCTCATTGCGCGACCTGTCGGCGGCGGCCGGTCAGGTGGCTGCTACTGGTTCGAACTTCCTCGCCCAGTCCCACGTGATCTTGCGTGCACCCCACGGCGCCGGCCCCCAGAGGATCGACGCGCTCAAGAGGCTGAGCACCCTTTCTTCCGAGGCGGCGAACCGCCTCGGACATATCGATACGGGTCCTCCGAGTGCCCTGGTGGCACCACTCGCCGCCAAGCACGACCGATTTGTCACGGACCTCGAAGTGGCCCGTCTTCGCCTCGAGCGGGCGACGCGGGTCTCCGCCATCGTCGCCAACATCCTGCAGGGTCCGCAGACCTACCTGGTTATGGCCTCGAACAATGCAGAGATGCGCTCGGGTTCCGGGATGTTCCTGGACGTCGGGACGGCAACGACGGAGGATGGGAGTGTCCATCTCGGAAAGATGACGCTCACCGCCGACCTGATCGTCCCCCCTGGCGCTGTCACCGCCTCCGGCGACCTCCAGCGGAACTGGGGCTGGCTCGATCCAGGGCAGGACTGGCGCAATCTCGGGGTTTCCCCTCAGTTCGACGTGACAGCTCCACTGGCAGCTCAGATGTGGCAGGCCCGTACGGGGCAGAGCGTAGACGGTGTGATTGCCCTCGATGTTGGGGGATTGAGGGAGTTACTGCGGGCGACCGGTCCGGTCAGTGTCGGCGACGTGGTCGTGAGTGCGGACACGGTGGTGAATTACCTCGAGCACGACGAATACACCGGCCTGAGCGATGCCGCTATCCAGTCCCCCGCTCGCCAGGATGTGCTCGGGGCACTGGCTTCTGCCGTGCTGAACCACCTCCAGAGCCAGTCCACGGATCTCACCACCCTCGGAACGGCGATGGCATCTGCCGCTCAGGGCCGGCACCTCCTCGTCTGGTCCCGGACGCGGACGGCCGAGGCCGGGTGGCGGTCCGCCGGGGTAGCCGGCTCACTCTCCTCCGATTCCCTGGCCGCCACGGTCATCAACCGGGGAGGCAACAAACTCGATCAGTACCTGTCGGTCGATGTCCGGATCAACATCGGCGCAGCCGGGTCGAACACGAAGGTTGGGATGACGATCCACCTGCACAACATGACGCCTCCCGGTCAATCACAGTTCATCGCCGGGCCCTACCCAGGATCCGGCGCAACCTATGGCGAGTACAACGGACTGGTCTCCGTGAACCTTCCGGCGGCATCGTCGTACCGATCGATGAGCGGCGACGGCCGAACGGTGATCAAGGGTGTGGACGGACCGACGTGGCTCCTGGTGTCCGCCGTGGACCTCCCTCAGGGGGCGTCGAAGGACATCACGGTGGGATTCGAGTTGCTTGGCCATCACGGGGCCATGACGGTCCTTCCTTCTGCCCGCATACCTCCCGTTCACTGGAGTGTTCCCGGTATGACCTTTGCCGACGACCGACTCGTGACGGTCCGCTGGTAGTCCTCGGAGGTGGGGAGTAACAGTCGCAAGTGGTGGGGCACCACTGCGGAGCGGGGAGTCTGACGGCGCTGTCCCGTAGCCTCCCGAGGTCGCCGCTGATCGCCGCTGATCGCCGGCCAGCGACGGAGTACGTCGGTGATTTTAATCACCGAACGTGATCTTCTGACTACCCCTTGCGTTTTTGTGTCCGCGGCAATAACCTGGGGAAGTCAGCGAAAAGGCATCCCCGTCGCAAGGCGGGTGCGCAAAGCCATGGAGCCTTCAAGGCCCGCCAGGCTGCCGAACGAAGGGGATCGCATGCAGTTGTGGCCACCGCAGTCCGCAGGGCCGTCACCGTTGGGCAGGACTAGGAGGCAGCCTCTGTGGGGGGCCAGGAGGATGGCCACGATGGTGGTTCTGGTGGCCGTCGCCTGCGGGTTTGTGCCGTCCATGGTTGGTGCCTCGGCCGCAGGCGCAGGCACCCCGTCCCCGGCACTGGGGGCCTATGTCGGACCAGGCCAACCGGATTCGGTCGATCAGCTCGGTACCTCGGTCGGTGGGAATCTCAACTATGCGATGGACTTTCTCGACCCGAGTTCCTGGGCGGCGTTCACCGATCCGACGTGGCCCGTGTCGATCTGGGCCGGGCGCGGCTACCGGATGATCTGGGGTGTTCCCATGCTCCCGAACAGCGGAGGTTCAATGGCCTTCGGCGCGTCCGGGGGCTACGATAGATATTTCCAGACGCTCTCGCGGAACCTGGTGGCACAAGGTGAGGGCTCGTCCGTGCTGAGGATCGGATGGGAGTTCAATGGCTCCTGGTTCCCGTGGGGGACGGGTCACTCTACGCCGGGTCAGTTCGTCGCGTACTGGCAGCAGATCGTGACCACCATGCGTGCCGTTCCCGGCGCGAATTTCAAATTCGAGTGGAACCCCACCAGGGGAGGGCAGGTCGACCCCGCCCTCTACTATCCGGGTGACTCCTTCGTGGACATCGTCGGCATGGACGTCTACGACACCGAGTGGGCCAGCTACCCGGGGGCTGCTGCTGAGTTCGCCTACATGGAGTCGCAGTCCTATGGACTGGACTGGCTGGCTACTTTCTCTTCCCAGCACGCCAAGCCGATCGCCTTCCCGGAATGGGGCCTCGGCTGGGGGCCATCGGCTCCGGGAAGCGGCTCGGTCGGTAAGGCCGGAACCCAGGTGTCGGGTGGCGACGATCCCACCTTCGTGGCGGACATGGCGAACTGGATCGCCACCCACAATGTACTGGAGGCGACATTCTGGGACTACGGCACGAGTCAAGTGGACAACGGGCAGAATCCGGAGACGCTGGCCGCCCTCGGTACGGCATTTGCCCAGGGACAGACCAGGACGCCCGGCGGGGTGACAAACACACCGTCCGAACCCGGTAGTTCCGCGTCGAGTATCGGGGGCGGCATGGTCTCTGCCGCGGCCGACGGCGGGATCTTCGCCTTCGGTGCCCCCTATCGGGGCTCGCTCGGTGGCCTGCCCCTCAACTCGCCGATCGTGGGCATCGCGACCTGACCGATCACGTGGTCGTCAGGCTGCAACGAAGACCACGGCCACGGAAGTCGATACGGCGGCTGAACTCTCGACGGACACCGGCCCGTAGGCAGTCGTTGAGTCAACGAAGGTTTGTAGATGAAGACGTTCTGATTGTCCGTCTCGTTGTAGATGAAGCCAGGCGAATGGCCCGGGAACCCACTTGAGATCTCCTCCGATATGCCCCAATACATCTGATAGCGAGCCGGTCCACTCACCAAGGTGGGGCATCTCACCGAAGATGACCTTGGGTTCGAGGATCCTCCTGTCGCCAGAGCGCTCCATTTCGCAGAGCCCGAGGGAGGGGCGAAGGAATCGACCGTCATCTCTATCGGAAGCAGCGCCGAGGTTCCGGTCCAGAGAACGTAGAGGGAGGACGTGCCCGTCGAGTTGGCTGTCGGATACCAGACCTCGTGCGTCACCGTGTTGCCCGTATCGATGAAGTGCGTCGCTTTCGTCCAGTTGGTCGCACCGCCAACAGTTACGGAAGTGACCGTCATGGAGGTGTTGTGTTCCTGAACGGCCATGATGATGAGGTCGCCGACATGCTGCGGAACGATTACCGTCGAAAGCTGGCCGCTCGCTTCACCGGTGACAGGGAAAGCGGCCGCTCGGCTGATGAATGCACCGACGCCGGATCAGACGACGGTCACCGGCGTGGAGACGGCCTGGAAGTTGGTGGTGCCGTGGGCGTCGATGAGGGCGACGTACTGCTGGGTGGCCGCTGTCGGTTGGCTGACTGGGGCGGTAAGGACGGTGTTGCCGCTCGTCGAGGACGAACCACCGGTGTGGGCGACCACGGTTCCGGTGGTGACGTCGACGATGGTCAGGCCGCAAGGGGCCGGCCACACGTCCTGATTGGCGGTTGCGGTGAGAGTGACGGTCTGACCGCTGGCCGCCGCGCTGATGCTCGCCGCGATGGTGGCGGCGAATCCGTTGGATGCGAAGGTTCAGGTGAACTGGTGGGCGGCCACGGCGGCACTTGTGCCGTTGGGAGTGGAGACGGTGCTGTCGACGGGGCCGCGGCGGTGATGGAACTCCCCGCGGTGTTGACCACCATTGCGGTCGCCGGGATGGCGCCGAAGAGGACCCGGGTCGCACCGGAGAGTCCACCGCCCGTCAGGGCCACCGACGTGCCCCCGGTCGAGGGACATGACGACGTGCTCACCGCCGTCACTACGGGCGGAGGCCCAGAGGCCGCGGCTGCCGTCGAGAGCCCGACAGCCGATACCGTCGTGACAAACGACAAGGTGACGGCGCGGAGCAACCGGCTCAATCGCATGCGCTCCATTCCATCAGGATCGCCGTCCCTCTTGAACCCCCGATAGGACCTTTGCCATCTCCAACGTTATTGCGTGCGGACCCACTGGGCCAAGGCCGATGGACGATTTTGGGCAACTTTCGACGCTGACGTCACTCTGTGTGCGTCGATCACGGTCATTTGCAAAGTAGCGGCGGGATCCCGAGGAGATCGAGCGTGATGTCGGGCTGACGGGCGAGTTGGCGGGTTGCCGCCGCAATGTTGACCGT
>JAYVYR010000054.1:0-10081 GCA_043784065.1 Acidimicrobiaceae bacterium | reverse complement strand
ACCCGGCGGACCCGGAGGTGGCCCCGGAAGTGGCGGTAGTTCCTCAAGCGGTGGTCCAGGCGGTCCAGGCGGTTCCGGCGGTCCCGGCGGTCCCGGCGGACCCGGCCCCGGTGGTCTCGGCAGCTCGTCTTCGAGCGGAGGTCCCGGCCCCGGTCCGGGAAGCGCCAATGCCACGGCTGGAACCGGTCCGGGAACGGGCTCGGGCACGAGCACCGGTGGTCCCGGTGGTGGTCCCGGATCGTCGTCGGGAGTTCCTGGCGGCACTGGAAGTGAGCCGAGCGCAGGTCCCGGAGGTCCTGGACCGCCAACTGGTCCCGGCGCCGGCGGTCCTGGGCCCGGTGACCCCGGTGCCTATTCGGTGAATCAGTTAGTTGTCGGTGGTGCCGCTCCGACTGCAACTGATCCGCTCCAACCGGTTCGGGCAACGGGGCCCGGAGTGGGAGGCGGGCCTGGCACCGGCCCCGGTCCAGGCGGTGGCCCTGACACCGGCGCTGCCTCCACAGAATCAGTTTCTGGGGGCCCGGGTGGGAAGCTATCGAGCGACGCTCCGGCGGGCCCTGGAGGCCCGGGACTCGGAGGTGCCAACGGAGGCCCGGGGGGACCTGGTGCACCTGGCGCTTCTCCGGCGGTGGGATCAAGCGCGGTAGACCCCCTTCAGCCTGTCGGCACGAGTGGTGGCCCTGGTGGACCCGGCGCTGGAGTAGCCGCCGCCACTGGTCCCGGCGGACCCGGAGTCGCCGCAGTTGCCGCCACGGGACCTGGCGGACCCGGAATCGCCGCCGTTGCTGCCACAGGACCTGGCGGACCCGGAATCGCCGCTGTCGCCGCCACAGGACCTGGGGGACCCGGAATCGCCGCTGTCGCCGCCACAGGACCTGGGGGACCCGGAATCGCCGCTGTCGCCGCCACTGGTCCCGGCGGACCCGGAATCGCCGTCGTCTCGGGTTCTGACCCCGGCGGACCCGGCACTGGAGCAATCGCTGCCGTCTCGGCCACAGGACCCGGCGGACCCGGCACTGGAGCAGTCGCTGCCGTCTCGGGTTCCGGCCCCGGCGGACCCGGAGTCGCCGCAGTTGCCGCCACCGGACCTGGCGGACCCGCAATTGCAGCCGTGGCCGTTTCCGCAACTGGACCTGGTGGCTCGGGAGTCGCCGCGGTGGCTGCCTCGGCCACTGGTCCTGGTGGAACCGGAGTTGGGGCGGTCCCCGCAACAGGCCCTGGCGGTTTCGGTGTTGGGGCGGTTGCCTCATCGGGTCTGTCAGCACCCGCAACTACCTCCGATGTGGCGGCCCGCGCTCCGGACTTCGCTCTGGGGCTTGACGCACTTGCGACCGGCAACACGGTGCCGCTCGTCGACCAACTCCACCAGATGTACTCGAACGACCCACGGGGCTTCTTCGGGGCTGTGAGCAGTCTCACGGACGCGCTGAAGGTACAGGGCTTCGAGTTGGGGGTCGGACCGGGCGGACAGGTCGGACTGATCAACTTCCAATCGGGTATCGGGGAGAGCCAGGCGTCTCCCGTGCCCACTGTGCCACCGAACACTGCTCCTTCTGGGATGGTGGACCCTGAGCCGGTCTCGATGATCCAGGGTTCCACCGGACCGGATGCATCGATGGCCACTACTCAGGCGACTGCCGCCAACCAAACTTCGCCTGCTCCCACACCGGGTGCTGTACCGGGCGCACACCATGAACCTCAGCCCCATGCTGCACAGGCACCGATCGATCCGGCAGCGCTGGTGCACGCAGTCGCCGCTCAGCCGCCGCAGACGTCGGGCTCGGCCCCGTTTGCCCATGTCATGACCGATATGAATCTGACCGCCGAGCAGCAGGACTTCCTCCATCGGAACCTTGTAGACCGGCAGCCGCTCAAGGCCGGCGAAAAAGGTCAGAACTCTGCGTTCGAGTCAAGGTTCGAAGGCGGCAAGGTGGGGATTGAGAAGCCGCAATCGGGCGAAGATCCTGACCTGCGTTCAGAATCCTCCTACGGACCCATGTGGAGAAACGAACTTGGCGCTTACGCCGTGGACCGAGCCGCCAATCTCGGCGTGGTACCTATGACCGCCCCCATCACGGGCATTGATGGCCCCGGGTCCATCCAGCAGTATGTGGGAAGCCCAATGGACAGTCGCGGAGTCGACGCCTACAGCCAGATCGACCAACAGAAGATGGCCATACTTGACTACATCCAGGGCAATGGCGATCGCCACGGCGCCAATTGGAAGAGCCAGGACCTTTTGCCTGGCCAGGCAGCAGGAGATGGGAACGTAGCGGCAATCGATAACGGCATGTCGTTCCCCAACGACTCGGCCGAGGCGATGCTGCGGTCTGATTTCGTGACCAACATGCTAGACAAGGCCATCGATCCGGCCCTCCTTGACAGTGTCCGCACCATCGACGAAGGCGCACTTGTCCAGCAGTTGCAACATCTGGAACTGTCCCCCGAATCGATCCAGGGCACCATGGACCGACTTCATGAGATCCAGACGAACGGGATGATCACTGGGGAGTCCTGGAAGGGGTTTGTGCTCAGCAGCAGCGCAGCTAGCTTCGCCGGCAAGCTGGCTGATGTGAAGACGTGGAAGGGCGGATGGAAATGATCTTTGCTAGCGCTGGAGTGCTCCGATGATGCCGACCCGCTGGATCTACCTGTATCGACCCGAGGGCCGCATTCTGGCCGCCAAAGTGGTCGTGAGGGAGGACGGCGCCGCTTGGTTCGTCCCAGGGGAAGCGTACTTCGACGAACTAATGGACGCGATCGGGAACGGGTGCTTTTCTAACAAGGCCAAGCGAATGGTCAGCCCTAACGAAGGTGAAGCGTTCCTCGTCGCTGTCGACGAGATGTACCGGCGATCGTCCACCTGGATCGTCGACACCGTGCCCCCTCCCGATTCGACCTGATTGCCGCAGTCAGCTGGAGCCCGCGCGACGCCGAAGCCTAGGCCGGGGTGGGAGCAGCCTCGGGGTGGACCCTGGCGTGGCGGGCCAGCGCCGCGAATTGCCCCTGCTCGCCAAAGGGCAGCGAGATGGTCATGGTGAAACCCTCGCCGCTGACGACGGCGACGCCACGCTTGGAGAGCATGTGGGTGGATCCCTGGCTCCACTGAGTCGTGACGATCTCTCCGGCAAAGTTGTTAAGAACCGGTGCATTGGTCCGGCCTACCAACTTCGAACCGGGTTGTTGCGACACCAGTGCATCGAACTGTTCCTGGACCCAGTGTTCGGGCGAACTACCCGCAGCGAGGATCGACCGCTCCATTGCGAGCCCGTGGTCGACTCCGTTGCGCCTCACCCGAAGACGCTCGGAGACGAGCCAACCATCGGTCTGAGCCAAGGTAAATCGCGATTCGAACCACTTGTCCGTTTCGAGTGACAAGGGACGGACCGCAAGCCTGCCGGCCACGTCGTGTGCCCACTGCGGTCCGGCAATGACGTAGGAACGATTCCCTTGAACGAGGTACTGCTCGAACATCGGGACTCGTCCCTGCGCCGAGGTCATGACGAATCGCCGCTCGATCCCCTGGGCACTCATGACGGGTGCAGACCCGAGCCATTCCTCTTTGTACCCGGGCGTCCTCGACGCACGGGTAGCTCCGACCTGGGCTGCGAGTTGCTCGACGGTCCCTACGGCCGGTTCGTCCCTGGCCCGAAGCGTTGCGTTAGGGGAACCTTGGTAGTCGATGGTGAGCTCAGCCACGCAGCTGCACCCCGCTTGCCAGGTGTCAATCCCGACTGCTGCTGCAAGGACGGCCCGGAAGGTGTCTGGATCCCCTTCGAGCGGTCCGTCCCCCGTGATTCCGGCCTGAATCGGCTGGAAACCGGTGGCCCCCAAACCACTGGCCGGCACCGGTGGTGGTGTAACAGGGGCAGAGACCGACTGTGCAGCCTCGGCCAAGGTTGCCCAACCTGCCGCGCCCAGAGCGACTACGGACTTGGGATTGTCCTGCACGGCAGGTTGCACGCCTAGTCGGCGCCAGATCGTGTCCGCCACCAGTGGGATTCGACTCGAACCTCCGACCAGGTAGATGCCGGCGAGGTCCGCGACCCCGACTCTGGCATCGGCGAATACCTGCTCCAACGCGTCCACGGTGGCATCGATGTCCGAGGCGATCAGGCGCTCGAGCTCGGAGCGTGTCAATTGGATGTCCCGCTCGAGGCCGGGCACCCACAGCTGACATACCATGACCTCACTCAGCGTCTCCTTGGCCCGCTGCACCTCGGTGCGCAGTCCGGCGGCATTCCGGCGCCATGCCACGTCCGGCGGGTCGGTCAGTTTGGCCCACAGTTCAGGTTCATCGCCTGAGAGAACCTCACCCAGGTACTGGATGATCCGTTGGTCGATGTCTTCGCCCCCGAGCGGGTCGCGTCCGGCGGGGGGTCCGGCGATGTCGAAGCCATCGGCCGTCCGTAGGAGGACGGCGGCGTCGAATGTCCCACCTCCGAAGTCGTAGACGGCGACATGCTGTCCGGGCGCGGTCCGGGTGATGCCGATGCGTGCGGCCGCAGCCACCGGCTCGGCCAGGAGCGAGTACGCCGGCAGGTCGGCCTGCTCGATCGCCTCGCGCAGGACATCGAGCCGAGCCTCGGCCCAGTCCGCCGGGTGTGTCACGAATACCGTGCTGGGTACTGTTTCCCCCTGTTGTCGGGAAGCCTCCGTGTAGACACGCCGAAGGACGGCTGCAACCAGGTCAGTGACCGGCACGAGTCGGTCACCCAGGAACAGGTCGCCCTCGCCCAGGGCCCGTTTCGGCGTGGGCTCGTAGCGCTCGGGTGCGAAGACGGCCTGGTGTTGTGCGGCGGAGCCAACGAGGATCTCGCCGTCCGGGCCGACGAAGACAGATGACGGCATGCGGGAGCGGCCGTTTGACTCGACGTCGACCACCGTGGTGGAGCCGTTTTGGGCGATAGCGGCCACGGTGAAGCTCGTGCCGAAGTCGATGCCCAGCTGCCAGTCGCTCATGGTGTTTCCTGCACTTCGGGAGGTTCGGTCCCTAGGGCTCTCAGCGCCTCGTTGACAGTTCTCCGGGCCACTCGAGCCATCTTCCGTCTTTCCTCGAAGGCCACCTTGGTCTTCTGCTGATCGGCCGCAGCCTGTTGTTGAATGGATCGTGACTCCGCAAGGGACTCGTTGATCTGCCGCTCGCGTTCGAGCAGGACGTCGCGGACGAGGTCCTTGATCTCCTCCTGGAGGTCGATCATCTCGCGCTGGAACGTCGTATTGACCGTCACCTGGGCCTGCGAGCACTGCTCAGTCATCCAGCTTCGGAACTCGGAGGCGAAGAGCTGCTTGCTCCTCCCGCGGAATGCCTGATAGGCGAACAACGCACCCACGCCAAGACCGATGGCGATGCCGATGGGAGGGGCTACGAACGCCGTGGCGGTGACCCCGAGGCCCGTTCCGCTGAGTAGGCCACCCAGTGACCGGCCGGTGGCGAAACTGGAAATGATCAGGAGCTTCTCGTGGTTGGCCAGGGTGATGCTCCCGAGCCCGACTGCGCCGAGGCGCTCCTGCAGGTCCCCGGAACTCACGTTGCTGATGGACTCGCGAAGCGAACCGGCGTTGTCGATGTCGTCGAGGACCTCGTCGACGAGTGCCATCAACCGCTGAGAGGCGAGTTCGTTGAGCCGCCCGGCCAACGCGGTGAGATCGGCCACGAGCTCGCCCGGGAGGGTTTCGCTGTCTCCCTTCTTCGGCTTCTTGATGCGCTCGTCGTAGCGCCGCCGGATCTCCACCATGCCGCGAGTGCACTCCTCGTTGCGGTCGAGTGACAGTCTCCGGATCTCCCGCTCGAGCTTGCGGGGCCACTCAGCCCGCTCCTTGCCCAACTGGACGAGGCGTTCCTGTTCTGCTTTGAGGTTGGCCGAGGCTTCGGGCCCCGATTCGAGTAGGGAGAGCTTCTCGGTAATGGCCCGGTCCATGACGTTGAGGGGTCCCAAAGCCGATCGCAGGCGATTCGCCGACTCGAGGATCCCGGCGCGGCGTGCGACGTGTTCGATCAGTGTCCGTCGAAGCAGTGGAATTCCTGACTCCTCCAGAAGTGCCTGCGCATCCTCGGGGTCCTCGGTCCGCTCCGCCCGCGCCGACAGAGAGCTACTCACCGGTACGACCGGGCATGAGGTGAACCGAGGTGCGTGTACCTCGAGGAGGCGGAGGTTGTCCTCGAGAATGGTGCGCCAGCCGCGGTGCATGTCGATTTTGGTCATGACCAGGATGACGGTCTCGATCCGGGCTGAGGCCCGACGGAGGAACTGCAGTTCTGCCGCCCGGAACTGCGCGCCGGCTTCGATCACGAAAAGCAGGGCATCGGCGAAGGCCAGGGACTGCAACGTCAGTTCGGCGTGCCCGGAGTCCAGGCCGCCGACACCGGGCGTGTCGACGATCAGCAGGTGCTGGAGCAGGTCGCTTTTAGCTCCGATCTGCACGGCACGGATGTTCTCGATGTTCTGCGGGTTGCCCTGCACCGTGGCGAGCCGTTGGGCCTCACCCATCTCAACGCTCTCGGGGGCCGACTCCCCGTACCGGACAACTGTGGCCCGAGGGGGCTCCGAGTAGAAAAAGGAGATCGGACAGCCGGTGGTCACCTCGACACCGACGGGTGATAGATCCGCCGCGCCGATGAGCGCGTTTACCAGTGAACTCTTCCCCCGTTTGTCCTCTCCTGCAACGAGGATCGAGGGGATGTGATGCGACCGGTCGAGACCGGGCCGCTCAAGCTCGTCAGCGAACTTGTCCCGACCACCTGCCCGGAGGGCGGCCACTGCAGCAGTAAGTGCCTCAGCTGGATCAGGTGCCGTCACAACGTGTCTTCCTGGAGTTGGGACCAAAGTTGTTGATAACTACGAAGCACCACCCGGGCCAGACGCGCCTGGCCCGGGTCCGCATTGGTGACCATGAAGGCCCGCCACCGGACCATGCTGTTCTTCGCCACGGCGACCAGGTCGTCAGCGTCACTGCTCGCAACTCCGAGCTTGCGGGCAATCGTCCCCGGAGCGAAGAGCCGCTCCACCTCAACGAGCTGGTCGGGTCCCACGGTGACCCGCCCGGTGCAGCAGTCGTGCCATGCCTGCAGCTCGTTCACCTGGTGCATGGCGGGATCGAGGCGGAGCTTCTCGATCTTTCCCCGGAACTGGCGAAGTGAGGCCGCCTCTGAATCCGACACCGTCGAGTAGGTAAGTCGCTCGAGCAAGTCGAAGGCTGAGCGCACCTTCAAGATGTGGTCCTGTTCGTGGAAGTACGTAGCCAGGGTTCGCTTGACCTCGGCAATACCTGACACAGCCGAGAGCTCACGACGCAGTGCAACGGCACCTGTGGCTCCGTCCCGCAATGAGGTGACCGCCCTTTGGACGCCGTAGAGATCGAGCATGACCATGAGCCGCTCGCGATCCTCGGCCGGGACGGGTGCCTCGGCGGTGACGAACCGATCGGCGGACCACAGCAGCCGGTCGAAGGCCTTAGCGTCCATCGCAGCCAATTCGCCCAGTAGGCGGACGTCTGACTCGGTGAACGTAGCGGTCTCCGACGTCTCCGCCACCAGGCCGATGACCGGCACCACCGTCGCTACCTCATCGCGGAACTTGCCGGAGTAGACACCTGCGAGTTCGACAGCCACGTTCCATGGGTCTCGTGATCCGTCACCGAGTTGGTCGGCTCGTGAGAGCACTCCGACCGCATTGGCCGCGGACGTGTCTGAGTCGCCGGGCGTGGCGTTGCGGAACATCTGGAGAGCCTGGAGCTCGTCCTCCATCATCACCTGGTTAAGCAGGAAGACGACTGCATCAGCATGCTGGGCGGCGTCGGCTGAGTCGCGTTCGATGGCTAGGAGCTGCTCGGTCACTCCACTGATCTCGCCGTGCACGGAGCCAATGCCGGGCGTATCGATGAGCGTCATCCATCGAAGGGCGTCGTTTGCGAGGTAGCAGTGGAGTGCTCTGACCGTCTCCACTGGCACCCCGATCTCGTCCGGCAGCATGCCATTGGGATCGAGCTGCGTGTCGATCCGGCCGCCGTCGGCCAGCTCGACCTCGACCCGCTGGGGGTGCCCGTAGTGGAACCAGGTGACGAGCCGAGTGCATTCACTCACGTCGGTCGGTGCCACACGCTGGCCGAGCAGCGCGTTCACCATTGTGGATTTGCCCGCATTGACCCGACCCACGACGGCCACTCGCACCGGCTCGCGGAGCCGACGGTCGAGGTCGTTGAGCACTGGGAGGAGGGCGGGTGGAACCAGTTCCCTTCCGGTCGCAATCAACTCCGAGACGCGTTCGATCAGATTGCTGGCTGGCATCGCCGTCCATCGTGTCCCATGCTGGCGCCCACGCTAGTGGAACTGCCGGTGCCATCAGGATGGATCCGGATGCATCGAGCCCGTTGGGATGGCAGTTGCTACCGGTAGCGTGGGAGTCGTGCCCGAGCTCGTGACCGGTGACGTGTTTCAGGTCGATGGGCTGCTCGACGACGTGGAGGCGGAGGCGTTGTCGGCCGTCTGGCACGGGTTTTCTCCCTACCGCCCATCGAGCGCGGTCCGCACCGCGCAGCGGAAACCCGTACGAACCCTTCCGGGTCCAGTGGGAACCCATGGATCTGGTCCGACGAGCCAACTCGGCTTTGAGACGACTCTGCCAGCCCGATTCGATGCCGGGCAGAACTTCGGCCGGACGGGGGGTCGATTCGGACGGCTGGATCAGGGAGGTTGGGCCAGCGGGATACGAAATGACTACTTCCGAGAGACGTACGCCACTGGAGGCACCATCTATGCGGAGCGGATCGAGATGCTTGTCGACCACCGGGGGCTGGCCGATGCGGCGCGAACACTGTTTGGGCTGTCTGAGGTTGTCCCCGTTGTGGTCTACGCCAACATCCTGATACCTGGGCAGGAATTGGGGCTTCACACCGACGTTCCCGAATTCCGAATGGCTCCGGGCGCCCGCATCCCAGCCTGGCTCCGGGTAGTGATGCGCCACTCGGGCCTCTTCGAGTACTGGCGCCTACCGATTGCCACCGCCATCGTCTACCTGGGCGAGCCGGTAGAAGGGGGAGCGTTTGCGTACTATCCGAATGGAGCGACCGGTCCTGCCGCCACCGTCGCCCCGGAGCCACGGAGTGCAGTGATCCTCGACGCCGACACGGTATTCCACGGAGTGGATCCGGTGGGAGCACCTTTGATCGAGCCTCCTTCTATCGAGGCTGGATCTCGCCTTGTCCACGAGGGAGACCGTCGATGGTCCCTTTACGCGGCCTCCGAATCGGGAGGAGCGGAGATCGAGACTTTCCATTCGGACGGGCTGCGGTTCTCGGTCTCGTGGAAGGCGGCTTGCTTCGCGGACGAGGGGGATCGCCTACGTTGGACTGAGCACAGTGATGACCTGCCAGCCGGAAGGGTCATCGAAACATTGACGACCGAATTGGTTGCTCGGAGTCTACTGAGGACAATCGAACACGGACTGACCAATGACGATCTCGGTCGGCTTCTTGTGGACGAGTTCGTCCGATTCCCCCCGCCGGAGAAAGCTAAGCTCGAAGGGTAGGCGCCTGGCAGGCGACACGAACTCAGTACGCGGACGGACACTTCATGAGACGGCGTCGAGCTTCGGGGAGGGATGGGCACACGGGTACTCGGTCGGTGTGCCCATCGGTCGGCAAGGGGAATCAGCCAGGCCCACCAGGCCCACCGGGTCCACCCCCGCCGGGCGCTCCAGGTCCACCGGCACCGGGCGCTCCAGGTCCACCACCACCGGGTCCACCCCCTCCGGGCGCTCCAGGTCCACCACCACCGGGTCCACCACCACCGGGTCCACCCCCGCCGGGCGCTCCAGGTCCACCGGCACCGGGTCCACCCCCGCCGGGCGCTCCAGGTCCACCGGGTCCGCCGGTACCGGGTCCGCCAGTGCCTGGTCCACCGGGTCCGCCAGTGCCAGGCCCACCAGTACCGGGCGCTCCAGGTCCGCCAGTGCCTGGTCCACCAGGTCCGCCAGTGCCGCCAGTGCCGCCAGTGCCGCCAGTGCCAGGCCCGCCGGTGCCTCCGGGTCCACCCGGACCTGCTGCTCCACCAGTACCTCCGGGTCCACCCGGACCTGCTGCT
>JAYVYR010000053.1:0-20625 GCA_043784065.1 Acidimicrobiaceae bacterium | reverse complement strand
CCACATGGAACGCCCGGTCCAGGGCGATCAGGCGCAGGATGTAGCGATCCCGCAGGGCGGGGCCCCGGAGAGGGAGTTCGATCTCATTTCTGGCCGGTACCTGCGCGATGACCGGATCCTCAGGCACCGGCAACGGGAACCACGCGTCGCATCGCAGGCACCGGCACCAACGCATGCCCTCCGATTCCCGGACGTACAACGAGTCCTCCGGGGATACTTCCGCCGCGTCAGTGCCCACTAGGGCGTGGCCGTTCCAGGCACACGTGAACAGTTCGTACCGGTAGTCCGGTCGCTTCGTGTGTGCCACGGGGCCAGACTAGGTCCTGCGGAACAACTGACAGGAGGATGGGCAATGGCTGGACTGGGCGACGCACTGCGAGAAATCGACGACGTTGGGTACACAATCCTCGAGGACGCCATCGAAGCCGACCTGATCGACGGTCTGCACGACGAACTCCTCCGGCTCGAAGACCATCTCGGGATTGTGCCGGCCACCAACGCCTTCGAAGGCACGAAGACGGTTCGCATCTACAACCTGCTGGCCTTTGGACCGGACTTCGCCCGAATTCCCTTGCACCCGGTGGTTCTCCGGCTTGTTGAGGCGGTCCTCGATCCCGGACTCCTGGTGTCGTCACTCTCGTCCATCGCCATCGACCCAGGCGAGACGGCCCAACCCATCCACGCCGACGACCAGGTCATCCCCCTCCCTAAGCCCCACCCACCGACGGTGTGCAACACCATGTGGGCGCTAACCGACTTCACTGAGGCAAACGGGGCCACCCGGGTCATCCCCGGGTCCCACAAGGCAGACCGGTCCCCTGACTTCGGCACGCACTACGACTCCGTACCGGCCGAGATGGCCAAGGGCAGTGTCCTCGTGTGGCATGGCAGCCTGTGGCATGGCGGCGGGGCCAACACCACATCCGAGCGCCGGATGGGCATCGCCATGAACTACTGCGCCGGCTATATCCGCCAGCAGGAGAACCAGCAGCTCGGCCTGCCTCTGGGCAAGGTTCGCGGTTTCCCACCCCGACTCCAGGAGTTGTGCGGATTTGGCATCTACCGTGGACTCATCGGCCACATCGACAAACAGGTACCAAGTCGCCTGCTACTTGATGCCGACACCGACCCCCTGTTGCTGTGGGACCACGCCTCACCGCAGCCGGACGGCGAGGCTCATCCCTGAGGCTTTCGGAAGAACCCGGTCTCGGTCTGGACCACGACCGCCAAGACCTCAACCGTCCGGCCACAGGTCCTCGGGCTCACAACCCTTGGTTTCAGGCACACACCAGAACAACACGGCCGCCGACGCAGCCGGCAAGAAGAGCAGCACGGCGGCCAGCGAAAACCGGTTGCCAAGATCGGCGATGGCGCCGAATGCCACAAGACCACCCACCGCACCGAGCACCCCCGCCACGAGCCACCACCCAGCCACCGAGGCCCGGACGCTCGTCGGGAACAGCTCATTGACCAGCGCCCCGACGGCTGGCGCCAGCACCGCTCCGGCCAGGACACCGAACACGTAGCCGACCACCAGCGCCAGCGGGCTTCCGGAATAGGTGAGGGTGGCGCCCAAAACGATCCCGACCATGCCCATCGCCCCGGTCGGACGCCGACCGATCCGGTCTGCCAGCCATCGCCCGACCAGCAGTCCACCGAGACCCGCACCACCGGCGGCCACCACCATGGCCGCAGTCAATCCCCCGGCCAGGTGCCGCACGTTCTGGGCATACAGGAAGACGAAGGTCGTAGCCGGCCCGGTCACAACGGCTACGGCAAACGACAGTCCCACCACCACCAACAGTCGTCTGCGGAAGCGGGGGCCGACCGCCCCCAGCACCGGCATGGAGTGGTCGACAGCGGCGGCGGCCACGGCAAACCGGTCCGGTTCGGTGACCCACCGGGCCATCAACGGAACGAACAACAGGGGCACCGCAGCCAGAGCGAACACGCCGCGGAATCCAAGGGAGGACGAGGCCAGGCTGTGGAGCACCGCCGTGAGCCCGGCCCCGACGCCGTAGCCGGCTGTGACCAGGGCCATGGCGCGGGTCCGCTGGCCGCTGGACGTCTGCTCAGCCGCCACGACCTGGGACAGAGCGGCGGTGGCGCTCAAGAAGGGACGGCAGAGGGCGAATACGGCGACGAACCACCAGTAGCCGGGGCTGGCCACAGCCGCCACGGTGAACGCCAGCCCCACCACCACCGTGATCAGCAGCATCCGGCGACGCCCGAATCGGTCGGCGAGCCCTGTCAGGGGCAGTGCTCCGATCGACGCCAGACGTATGACCGCCAGTCCGATGCCGAGTTCGGTGCCCGACAGACCAGCCTGGTCAGTCACCGAGGCTCCGTGGTGCACCTGCCCGAAGGTTCGGGCCACGTCACCCAGGGCGGCAACCACGCCGAACTGCCCGAAACCGGAGGCCAAGGCGCACAGGGCCACGCCGACGACCACCGGGTCGCTCCAGCGGTGGAGGTGGAGGGCCGGCGCAGGGTTCATGGCGGGCTGGCTCATGGTGTGGGTCCACATACTTTGGGCACGACCCAGGGGCGAACCCCCGGGTGTGCCGGTCCTTGGAGGCGGCGGGCGGAATCGAACCGCCGTACGGGGCTTTGCAGGCCCCTGCCTAAACCACTCGGCCACGCCGCCATCAGCGCCCGGTGATCCTATCCCCCCGGGTGGGATGCTTAGATCTGTCCATGCGGATCGGACTGATCGCCCCACCCTGGACCCCCATCCCCCCCGTGCTCTACGGCGGGATCGAGCTGGTCGTGGACCAGTTGGCCCGTGGCATGCAAGAAGCAGGCCATGAGGTTCTGCTCTACACGACCGGCGACTCGACGTGCCCGGTGCCCAGTCAGTGGGTGCTTCCCCAGTCCGAGGGCCAGCGCATCGGGATGGCCGTGCCCGAATTGCGTCACGTGATCCATGCCTATGAGGCGGTGGCCGACTGCGACGTAGTTCACGACCACACCATCATGGGGCCGTTCCACGCTGAGCACTATCCGGGTCTACCCGTGGTAACCACCATCCACGGGCCGTTCAACCTGGATCTCACCGATCTCTACCAGGCCACGTCGGGACGGGTCCCGCTCATCGCCATCTCCCACGCCCAGCACCGGGCGGCTCCGCACATTCCGGTGGCTAGGGTCATCCACCATGGGGTGGATGCCGCCCAGTTCCCGATGGGCGACGGCAGTGGCGACGCACTAGGTCCCTACGTCCTCTTCCTCGGTCGCATGGCCGATGACAAGGGGTGCCACCGGGCCATCGACGTGGCCCGCCGGGCCGGCATCCGCATCCTGATGGCGGCCAAGATGCGGGAACCATGGGAGATGGCGTACTTCGCCGAGAAAGTGGAGCCGCTGCTCGGGCCTGACGCCGTGTACCTCGGTGAGGTGTCCCACGAGCGCAAACTCGAGCTACTGGCCGGGGCATCGGCCCTGCTCTTCCCGATCCGCTGGAACGAACCGTTCGGCATGGTCATGATCGAGGCAATGGCCTGCGGCACACCGGTGCTGGCCTTTCCCGAGGGTGCTGCCCCCGAAGTAGTCAGCGACGGCACCACCGGGTTCCTGTGCGACGACGAGGATGCCATGATCGAGGCCGTCGGCCGGCTGGGCGAGTTGAAGCGCCAAGACTGCCGCTTGGCGGTCGAGGGCTACTTCTCCACCCATCGGATGGTGGCCGAACACATCGAATTGTTCGAGTCCATGGTCCGCTGAACTGCGTCGGTATGTTCATCGCCGCCGAACTGACGGCCGATCCGTCAGCGCGCATCGACGGCGTGGCCGCCTGAGTGGGCTCAGTCGTCCTTCTTGAAGAACAGCCACCAGACCAGGAGGGCCAAGGCCACCAGGCCCAGGACCTGGACGACGCCCCACACCAGGCTGGCGATCACGTGCAGCAGCCCGAGCACCAGCCAGACCACCACGACCACCCCGGTGACGAGCACGACCGTGCCGAGTGTCGACCGTCTACTGCCAGCGTCATCTGCCATATCCCCAGGGTAACGCTCCCGTAGTCCGGGTCGGGCGCGCTGTGGTGGTACGTTCCGTCGATGTCCCTGCGGGCGAGACGACAGGAACTGATCGAACGAATCGACCTGAAAGGCGACGCCTTCTGCGCGGCCTACTCAGCGGCGGCCGACGAGTGGCTGACCGATCTGTTCGATACCGCCTGCAAGGGAGATCCCCGAGGCATGGCCCTGGTGGCCGTCGGCGGGTACGGCCGGGGCGAGCTCTGCCCCTACAGCGACCTCGACGTCGTCATCATCCACAAGGGCCGCAAGGACATCGCGGCAATCGCCGAGCGGATCTGGTACCCGGTATGGGATCAGGGGATCGCTCTCGACCACAGCGTGCGCAAGCCGAACGAGGCCCTCGATATGGCTGCCGATGACCTGCGAGTGGCTCTTGGGCTCCTCGACGCCCGTGTCATCTGTGGCGAGGCCAAGGTTGCCGAACCGGTACTCGGCGGCGCCCGGGAGCGTTGGATCCGCCAGAAGCCGCCGTGGCTCGGCCTCCTGGCCGAAAAGGTGGCCGAGCGGCACGCCTCCAACGGTGATGTGGGCTTCCTCCTCGAGCCCGACCTGAAGGAGTCCCACGGGGGACTGCGGGACATCGCCGCCTTGGTCGCCATGATGCAGGCCGTCCCGGTGCTAGCCGACTACGTAGATACGGTGGCGCTCGAGCGCGCCCGCTCCGTGCTGACGGCAACCAGGGTGGAGCTCCAACGTCGGGCCGGACGGGAGCTGAACAAGCTGTTGCTTCAGGAACAGGAGCAGGTGGCCAAGGCCATGGGCATGGTCGATGCTGACGAACTCATGTACGAAGTGGCCACGGCCGGCCGCACCGTGGCATGGGAGGGCGATGACGCCTGGCGTCGACGTGGCGCCTGGTCACGAGCTCAGGAGACGGGTGGACGGTGGCGACGCGACAAGGGCCGGTCCGACGGGCCGGACCTCGTGGACCTCGTCGGCGAGGCCGGCATTGCCGTCGGCGACGACGAGGTCGTCTTGTTGGACGACGCCGATGTCACTGGCGACATCACCCTCACCTTGCGGCTGGCTGCCGTCGCCGCCGAGCGCAATCTGCCTATCTCGCGGGATGCCCTCAACCGACTGGGGCGGCGAGCACCTGACGTTGTCACCCCGTGGCCCGACGAACTTCGGGACACCCTGGTACGGGTCCTGTCGGCCGGACCGGCTGCCATTCCGGCTCTCGAAGCACTCGACCAGCGCCGCCTCTTCGAGCGCTATCTGCCCGAGTGGGCCAGCGTACGCAACAAGCCCCAGCGCAATCCGTACCACCGGTTCACCGTCGACCGGCACCTGCTCGAGGCCACAGCCAACTCGGCCACCATGGCTCACCGGGTAGGACGGGTCGACCTGCTGCTGCTCGGCACCATGCTCCACGACATCGGCAAGGGCTACCCAGGTGACCACACCGACGTCGGCATGGTCGTGGCTGCCGACATCGCCACCCGGATGGGCCTGCCTCCCGAAGACGTGGCCACCATCATCACCATGGTCCGGCTTCACCTGCTGCTACCCGACACCGCCACACGACGCGACCTCGACGACCCGGCCACGGCCCAGCGGGTGGCCGAAGAAGTGAGCGACCGTCCCACGCTCGACCTGCTGGCCGTCATGGTCGAAGCTGACAGCCTGGCCACCGGGCCATCGGCGTGGGGAACCTGGAAGGCCGGCCTACTGGCCGATCTGGTCGAGAGGACGAGCCTGCTGTTAGCCGGCGAGCCCGTGGCACCGCCGACCCCGCTCATCACCGAGGACCTGCAGGTGGTGATGGATACCGTTCGCCGCCACGGTGTACCCGCCCTGTCGATCGAGGCACCACTGGTCACCGTGGTGGCACCCGACCGGTCCGGACTTCTCGCCGAGGTGACCGGCGTCCTCGCTCTCCACGGACTAAATGTGCGGTCGGCCGTCGTGGCCGGCGAGCACGGCGTGGCCGTCGAGACGTTCACCGTCGAGCCCGACCGGGGCCGCTGGCCGGCAACCGCCAAACTTTCCAACGACCTGGCCGCGGTGATGGACGGCACGCTGGACGTCGACCGGCAGCTGGCAGCCCGGGCCCACACCTACCGCAACGCCGCCCGGGCCCAGGTGGCCCAACTGGTCTCGACCCAGGTCACGTTCGACAACAACGCCTCTGCTGGAGCCACAGTCGTCGAAGTCCGAGCCGAAGACATCGTCGGCCAGTTGCACCGCATCACCCGGGCCTTGGCCGAGTGTCACCTCGACGTGGACTCGGCCAAGGTCTCCACCTTCGGGTCGGCCGTGGTCGACGCGTTCTACGTGCGGGGTCCCGACGGTCGAAAGCTGACGGAGGCGAGCCAGATCACCGCCGTCGAGCGGGCCGTCCACGCCCATATCCAGACATCAGCCACGGATTGACCATGGAGCGGCAAACCGCCGTCGACCGTGGAGGCGAGATGCCTCTGCCCCCTGGTAGATTTGCGTTGATCCTCTGATGCCCGGCGCCCACTCCCCCTCCCGCTCGCCGTCGAGTTCCGGAAGTCGCTCGCGGCACCGCTTCATCGTGCTCGGCGTGGGCATGGCCCTTGTGATGGCGGCTATCGGCGTCACCGTGGTCGCCCGTTCGAGTGGCGGCAAGGTGTCGGCCACGCCGACCACGGTCCCGTCGGCCCAACCGGCTGCCTCCAAGCTTCCGTTGAACGTGGTGGCCGTAACCCCGGTGGACGGTGCTTCCGGAGTGGCGAGCGACGCCACCATCACCGTGCATTTCTCGGCCCCACTGGCGGCCAACTCCTCTGTCCCCACGCTCACCCCGTCGGTTGCCGGTACCTGGCAGCAGGTCAACTCGACCACGATGGCATTCGTCGCTTCGGCCCCGTTGGTGCCGTCCTCCTCGGTCACCGTTTCCGTTGCTGCCGGTTCAGCCGGCATCGTCGGTGCCGCCGGTCAGCGTCTGGCCCAGGGGGCGACCGTCCACTTCGGCGTATCCCCCGGCAGCACCCTGCGCCTGCAGCAGTTGCTCGCCCAGTTGGGCTACCTACCGATCTCGTTCACTCCGGCCGGCCAGTTGGCCGCCGCTCAAGAGCTCGCCCAGCCCCAAGAGGGAACGTTCGGCTGGAGGTTCGCCGAACCTGCCTCGCTGGTAGCCCAGTGGACCCCGAGCACGTCGAACGTACTCACCAAGGGCGCGGTCATGCACTTCGAGGACAAACACAACATGACGACCGATGGCGTGGCAGGGCCCGCAGTCTGGGGCGCCCTGCTCACGGACGTAGCCGCCGGAACGGTGAACGCCGACGCCTACAACTACGTAGTCGTCTCGAAGGCGTTGCCCCAGCGAGCCACCGTCTACAGCAACGGTGCATCCGTCTACTCGACACTGGCCAATACCGGCATTGCCGGAGCAGAGACGGCCGTCGGCACATTTCCGGTATTCGAACACCTGACGGTCACCACCATGCGAGGCACCAACCCAGATGGCACCAAGTATGTCGATCCGGGCATCCCGTGGGTCAGTTACTTCAATGGTGGCGATGCCCTGCACGGCTTCGTCCGCCCCGGCTACGGCTACCCCCAGAGCGTGGGGTGCGTCGAGCTACCTCCGGACAATGCCGGCGTGGTCTACCCCTACACGCCGATCGGCACCCTCGTCACCGTCAACTAGGCCTGTCGCTGCCCAGCCACGTAGTCAGGGTCGCGACCGTCTCAACCGGCTGACGGGAATTGCGGCGGCCGACGCTCCCGCACCGCTTGAATACCCTCGCTGGCATCCGGTCCGAGGAAGCCGATCATTTCGAGAGCCAACGACTCGCCGAACACCGGTGCGGCCTGCAGCATCCACTGGTTCATCACCCGCTTGGTCCACTGCACGGCAGTGCGGCTCCCAGCGGCCAATTTGTCGGCGATAGCCAACGCCTCGACGAGCACGCGGTCGTCGGCCACGCACCGGGTCACCAGTCCGATGCGCTCGGCCTCCCTTCCGTCCACGAAGTCCGCGGTCATCAGGTAGTACTTGGCCCGAGCCATCCCGCACAGCAGTGGCCAGAGCAGCGCGGCGTGGTCGCCCGCGGCCACACCGAGGCGCGCGTGCCCATCGGACAGCCGGGCGGTCTCCCCCATCACACTCACGTCGGCCAACAGGGCCACAGCCAGGCCGGCGCCCACAGCCACGCCGTTGATGGCCGACACGATGGGCTTGACCGAGGCGAGCATCTCGTCGACTACGGCCTTGGCATCCCGCCACTGCTCGAGAGTGGTGGCGTAGTCAGTGGTCATCTTCTCCACCATGGCCAGGTCGCCCCCGGCGGAAAACGCCTTGCCCGCTCCGGTGATGACCGAAACAGCGACTGAAGGATCACGGTCGACGACCCGCCAAATCTCCGAGAACTCGCGATGCAGGCGTTCGTTGGCGGCATTGAGTACCTCTGGCCGGTCGATGGTGATCAACAGGACCGCAGGGGACGGGCGTTCGAAGCGCAGGTGGGCGAAGTCGTCGTAGTGGGAGAAGGTCAGAGATGTCTGGTCGCTCATGGATGCATCATGACCCGACTTCAGGGACCCGGACGCGTTCAGGTGCCGAGCAGCGGATGGTGCAGACCGAGTTCGGCCAATGTCTGGCCCGGATGGCGTGGTTCGACGGCTGCTGGGTCGGCATCAGCCAGCCGGAAGACATAGAGGTTCCAGTAGGGGGCGAGGTCCGCCGGTTCGATATCGGCGTACAGTCGCTCCTCGACGTCGATGCACCGGGTGAAGCCGACGCCGGCGAATTGCTCGGTCCACCACTCGAACGAGGCGATACACAGGTGGCCCTCCACCAGTTGCCCGTCGGCGTCGACGGCCAGATCCGACTCGGGCACCGGGCCTCGGTAGTCGGGACCGAGTGAGCAGTAGTGGTCGACCCGGTCGGGACGGACCTTGCCCTCGAAGTGTCCGTTTGGCCCGGACCGGTTGGGTCCGAACGACGGGATGGTGGCGTACAGGTAACCGCCACACACCCGGGCCAGCTCGACCAGGGCATCGGCCACCCGGTCCGGGGGCAGATGCTCCAGTATCTCCAAGGTGCAGACCAGATCGAAGGTGCGGTCAGCCCACGGCAGGCCGGCGAACAGGTTGGCCACCCGCACATGGCCCACGGCACCGGGGGCGGCGTGGTCGACGGCAAACGGGCTGAGGTCGCAGCCCTCGGCAGCGATGCCCCGCTCGCGCAGCACCTCGACCAGATAACCGGTGGCGCAACCCACGTCGAGGGCCGTCGACACCGGGAAATTGCGCCACAGCAACCAACCGGCGATGTCGGCGTTGGAGGCCACCCGGTCGTAGCGGGCATAACCCGACAGGCCCTGGCGATCGCCTTCGGCGTCCCGGCCCTCGCCGAAGTAGGACCCGCCGTAGGCATCGGGCACTCCAGCGCGACGTGCCTCGGCCGATGCGGTGGCCCGTCCGGCCGCATCGGTCAATTCTCCCCCGATCCGGGCCACTGCGGCTCGGATCCGGTCGTGGCCGGCGGCCAGGTCGATCAGAGCCTTGCGCGCTGATGCAGCGGCTGCGCGTGTCCGGGGCGACGTCATCTGGCGTCCCGCTCGCCCAGCCGCTCAGCCAGGGCCCGGAATGCCCGGCCCCGATGGGAGATGGAGTGCTTCTCGTCCGCCGTCATCTGGGCGAACGTGCGCCCGTCAAATCCGTCGGGGGCAAACAGCGGGTCGTAGCCGAAGCCTCCCTCACCTCGCGGATCGGGCGTGATCACCCCGGTGACCTCCCCCTCGACCCACAATTCAGATCCGTCGGGCCAGGCCACGAAGGCCACACTGCGGAAGCGTGCCCTGCGGGCGGCTGGCGTGTCCGCCCCCACCCGGTCCAGCTCGGACACCAGCATGGCCACGTTGTCGGCATAGGTGGCACCTTCGCCGGCAAACCGGGCGGAATAGACACCCGGCGCCCCGTCGAGGGCGTCCACCTCGAGTCCGGTGTCATCGGCCACGGCTGGCATCCCGGTGGCGATGGCCAGGGCCACGGCTTTGAGCCGGGCGTTGTCCTCCAGGGTCTTCCCCGTCTCCTCGACGTCGGGCACGTCGTCGGGCCGTGGGGCGAGGGTCACACCGGGCATGCTGCCCAGAATGGCGGCGATCTCCGCCGCCTTGTCGCGATTGGCACTGGCCAGCACGAAGGTCTGCTCTGGCACGGCTCCGTCGTCCCTCAGCGCGGGGTCGGGGGCTCGGCCAAGGTGGCCGTCTGCAGGTCGAGCAGCTGGGCGATGCCGTGCTCAGCCAGGCTCAACATCTCGTCCAGCTCGGCCTTGGTGAATGGCATGCCCTCCGCGGTGCCCTGGACCTCGATGAACCGACCCGACGACGTCATCACCACGTTCATGTCGACCTCGGCCCGGCTGTCCTCCTCGTAGGGGAGGTCGAGCATGCACACACCATCGACCACGCCGACCGAAATGGCGGCCACCGCCTCGGTCAACGGGTTGGCTCGCAGCGTGCCCTTCTGCACCAGACGGGTCAGAGCATCATGGAGGGCCACGTACGCCCCGCAGATCGATGCCGTGCGGGTCCCGCCGTCGGCCTGGAGGACGTCACAGTCGACAGTGATCTGCAGCTCGCCGAGGGTGACCATGTCGCAGACCGAGCGCAACGACCGCCCGATCAAGCGCTGGATCTCCTGGGTACGGCCCGACTGCTTACCCTTGGCCGCCTCGCGAGTCACCCGCTCGCCGGTCGATCCGGGGAGCAACGAGTACTCAGCTGTCACCCAGCCCTTGCCGGAACCCCGCATCCACGGCGGCACCCGCTCCTCGACCGAGGCCGTACACAGCACACGGGTCCGTCCCATCGACACCAGGACCGAACCCGGTGCGAAGACGGTGAAGTCACGCTCGAACGAAGCGGTCCGCAGTTCGTCGATCCCCCGGCCATCGGCACGCTTGGCCTTGCTCGCCTCGCTCACAGTGTGAATTCCTTTCCGATCGATGCCTGTTCCACAGGGCCACAGAATGCGGCCTCGGCCTCCTCGGCCACCGCCCGCGCCTCAATTGTCGGCCACCGATGGGTGATGACCAGGCGCAGTGCGCCGGCTTCCCGCGCCCCCGTCCCGGCCTGACGGCCGCTCAGATGCCCGGCTGTCCCCTCGTGGTCGGCGGTGTAGGTAGCCTCGCAGAGCAGAAGGTCGAGCCCGCTGCCCAGGGCCGCGAGGGACCACTCCGGCCCCGTGTCGGCAGAATAGCCGATGGCTCGGCCGGCCCCGTCGACGCGTACAGCCAACGTCTCCTCGGCATGATCGGTCCGGTGGAAGGCGCACGATGCCTCACCGATACCGGCCCTGTCGCCGTGGGTCACGTCGTGCCAGTCGAGAGCGGGTGTGCGTCCAGGATCAGCCTGTTCGGCAACCGCAACCGGAGCGTAGACGGGCAGCCGGCCCCGTCGGCCGCCGAAGCGGGCGTGGGTGTCCATGGCGAAGAGGTCCGTCCAGTGGTCCGTGTGATGGTGGGAGATGACCACGGCATCGACCTCGGCCGGATCGATGACGGTCTGCAGAATCGCAAACGTGCCCGGTCCGGCATCGAGGACCAGGGCCGTGCCGCCTACTCGCAGCAGATAGCCGCTGCCGGCGCCACCCGGTCCCGGCCAGCTGCCGTCGCATCCGAGCACGGTCAAGACAACGGCATCGCCGGGGTCAGGCGCAGCAGGGCCGCCTCGTTTCGTGGGGACCATCCGGTCAGACTACGCGCACCATGGGACGAAGTGGGGGTGAACGGCTCCGACCGTCAGGCCAAGGACCAGGAGTCAGAAGTACGTGATCTGCTTGGCCCGGGCCTCGACCACGTCGAGATCGTCCGTCCAGGCGCCGGTGGACAGGTATTTCCAACCGGCATCACAGCAGACGGTAACGATCACGCCCGAGTCAAGGGCAGCCGCCGTCTTGACCGCGCCGGCCAGGATGGCGCCGGAGGAGATGCCGGCGAAGATGCCCACATCCATCAGCCGGCGGGTCCACTCGACGGACTCGCGAGGTCGAACGATCCGCTTGCCGTCCAGCAGTTCGGCCCCGTGGTTGTCGACGAAGATCGGCGGGATGTAGCCGTCGTCGAGGTTGCGCAGACCATCGACCAGTTCGCCGGTCGGCGGCTCGATGGCGAGCACCTTGATGGCCGGGTTCTGCTCCTTCAGGTAGCGCCCCACGCCGAGCAGCGTGCCCGAGGTACCGAGGCCGGCGACGAAGTGGGTGATGTCCGGGCAGTCGGCCCAGATCTCCGGTCCGGTGCCCTCGTAGTGGGCCCTCGGGTTGGCTGGGTTGGCGTACTGGTAGAGAAAGGTCCATTCGGGGTGCTGGGCGGCCAGGGCGCGGGCCCTCCGCACCGCTCCGTTCGAGCCTTCCGCCCCGGGTGACTCGATGATGTCGACGCCCCACGACTCGAGGAGTTGGCGGCGTTCGATGGAGACATTGGTGGCCAGGACCACCTTCAGCTTATAGCCCTTGATACGACAGACCAGGGCCATGCCGATACCTGTGTTTCCCGATGACGGCTCGATGAGCGTGGCACCGGGCTGGAGGGTGCCGTCAGCCTCGGCAGCCTCGATCATGGCCAGGGCGATCCGGTCCTTGACCGAGCCCCCTGGATTCTGGCCCTCCAGCTTGATCAGGATACGGACGTCCGGATTGGGGCTCAACGCCGAAATGTCGACCAGCGGCGTGTTGCCGATGAGATCGAGGATGGAGCCGTAGGCGGTCATCGGAGCCGGCAGCCAGCCTCGGCGAACGCCCCACCAGCCACTGCGGGCAGGATCGAGAGTTCGTCGGTGGCACCGACCGGGGTGTCCACGCCCGACAGGTACCGGACATCGTCATCGTTGATGTAGATGTTCACGAACCTGTGGAGAGCGCCAGCGTCGTCGATGACCTGCCCGTTCATGCCGGGATACCGAGCTACCAATGCGGTCAGCAGCTCGCCCACGGTGGTGCCCTCGAGGGCGACGCTGCGCTCGCCTCCTGCATGGGGCCGCAACACAGTCGGAAGATTCACTTGGACGGGCACGGGTGCTCCTTTGCGATTCTGCCCACCCGTCGGGATCGGGTGGCGGGGACAGCTGGCCGGTAAGGGGCGCGCGTCGGTGAGGATGCCCCGGAACGGGCCCTCGGACGTCGCCACGAACCATGACCTGACAGGTGGGGATTCTACCGTCCGAGCAGGCGGACGGGTTCCTCCTCAACTGTGGCGTCGACGATGCGGTAGCTCCGCACCATCGGCTCGGTGTCCCGCAACGACACCAGCACGTAGTGCCACGACGGGTCCGGGGCCTGAGCCACATCGGTGGGCGACGGGTAGGCCTCGGTATGGGTGTGGGAGTGGAAGACCCCGATGATGGCGCCGCCAGCGGCCTCGGCGTCCCGATCGGCCCGAAGGTGCTCCCGCGGGTCGACCGTATAGAGCTTGGCCGAGGCGGCCAGATTCCGGGTCAGGTAGCACGTGGTGGCTTCGCCCGACTCGGGGTCGCCTCCGAGGAGCCCGCATGCTTCGTCGGGCAGGCCGACCAGGCAATGGGCCACCATCTGTTCGTGGACAACACGGGGCAGGGTGAGCATCACGCCTCACGCTAGAGGACGTCGGTGCCCGGTCGGGCGACTACCGTCGGTGGGCGTGGCCGCAGCCAAGAAGAAGCAGTCCGCCGCGCCGGGTGGCAAACCGGGAGGCGTGAAGGGCGCGCCCAAGGAGATGAACCGGTTGGTGGCATCCAACCGACGGGCCCGCCACGATTACGAGATCATCGACACGGTGGAGGCCGGCATGGTGCTCCAGGGCTCCGAGGTGAAGTCCCTGCGCGAGGGCCGCATCGCCCTCCAGGACTCGTACGCCCGCATCGACGATGGCGAGATGTGGCTGTTCGGCGTCCACGTCCCCCCGTACGCCCAGGCCAACGGCTTCGGTGCGCACGACCCTGACCGACGGCGCAAGTTGCTTCTCCACCGTCGCCAGATCGACGAATGGATGGGCAAGTCCAAGCAGAATTCGTTGACCATGGTGCCGCTCAAGATCTACTTCAAGGATGGACGGGCAAAAGTCGAGCTGGCCCTGGCCAAGGGCCGTCGCCAATACGACAAACGCCACGCCATTGCCGCCCGTGACGCCGGACGCGACGCCGCGCGCGAAGCCCGCGCCGCGACGAGGCATCGCGACTGAACTCACCGATGAAATGATTGGTCCGGACGCCTGGCGGGGTGTACCGGCACGGGCGGGGCGGTAGACTGGTCATCCGGTCGCACGCCGTGTGCGGTCGGTGGAGTAGCCAAGGGGGTGACAGGCTTCGACTCCGGTCGTCGATGTAGGAGAAGCGAGCCGTGGTCTCCGGAACCACGTTAAAGAGCCGGAACCAAAAATAAATGCCGAGCCTCAGCTCGCGCTCGCAGCCTAGAAACTGCGACGTCCTCCTGGTCTAAGCCCCACGGGTCAGAACAGGGCGCCATCTAGTGGGGCTCACCTGAACAGCTGCGCCGACGGGCCGTCAGGGACAACTCAGTCGGATACGGACCTGACCTGCCGCCGGTAGCGGAACGGGTCCCGACAATTTACCGCCGGCTGCGCTCGGAGAAGACCTATGGAGAAGCCGGAGGACCCGAGTTCGATTCTCGGCACCTCCAAGAATGCTCACGCCCCGTGAGCATTGTTGGAGGTGGAAGCCTCCTCAGTGGTGATCAATCCTCGACCCGGCAACGCCAGTACGGAGCCATTCCGCCTCCACGTGGCGAACCTTCGCCGTGGCAGACTCACGTGCATGACACCCGAGCAGACAGTGGACGAGTTCATTCGCAGAATCCTGGCCGAAGACCTCGACGGTGCTTGCGAGCTCGCCAGCGAGGACATCGAGTACGACAATGTCCCGGTCGGCAAGAACATCGGGCACCAGGCGATGAAGGACTTCCTGATCGTCATGGCCAGCATGGGCGAGGTCACCTTCGAGATCCATCGGCAGGTCAGCGTCGGACGCATCGTGATGAACGAGCGCACCGACCAGTTCGTGGTGGGCGATCGACAGATTGACCTTGCCGTGGCGGGCGTGTTCGAACTCGATGACGATGGGAAGATCTGCTTGTGGAGGGACTACTTCGACTACGCCAGTTTCGAGCGTCAGCTGGTCCCACCGGAGGCCGGGTGACCACGTTGGAATCGGCTGGACGAGTGGCTAGTCCTCCCGATCCGGTGTAGAAACCACCACGGATGCCCTGGCCTGTTTTCCCGCAGGCCGGGGCATCTTTATGACCCGGCGGCGATCGTGGATACCTCGCTACACCGGTTGCGCTTCACCAAGGACCCCCAGCTCAAACCGACGTAACATCTGTTGCGTGAGCGACGCTATCGAACGGGTGATCGCCGATGTGCAGCGTTACGCCGATGCCGGCGAGCGACTTGCCGAACATCTTCACAGGCAGTCGCGATGGAACGCCGAAGACATCGCCTGCCTCCGATCCGGAGAGTCGCTGATCGAGTCCTGCCAACGGACAGGTTCGGCTGATCGCAGCCGAACCATGACCCGACTTCTGGCGGAGTTCGAGGAGAGCAGGCGGGCCATCCGGTCGTCCAGTGTGCTCGGACTGCTGGACGAGGGTCTGACCATCACCGAGATCGGTAAGGTCTTCGGGGTCTCCCGCCAGTTGGCCAACCGCCTCGTCAAGGACGCCCGGGCCATGTACGGCGAAGCACCGACAACCGTCTAGGACATGTTCGTCCTTCGAGACCCCCACCGACGCCGAAGTCCCCTCACCTCGTTCGGTTCACTCCAACTCGGTGGAGCCCACCCGGGCTCCAAGTGCCTCGGCGCCATCAGACTGGGCACCCGATGCCGCAGGTGGAGCCAGCGCCCCGTCGTCGCCCGATCCCACACCCGACTGCCAGGGCCGGACGTACAACACCCAGATCAGGGCAATGGCGAACAGCGTGGAAACCAAGATCCACCCCAGTGCCGTCGTGCCCACCCCGACATACTTGAGCCCTGAGGCGAAGATCACGTAGGTGATCACGGGACGCACGTACCTGTCCGGGGCACGCGAAGAGAAGTAGGCGCCGATCAGGACGGCGGGGACGCTGCCGATGATGATCGATGCGGTCACCGAAAACTGAATGTGCCCGAAGATCAGCGCACCACAGGCGGCGGCCATGGTCAGAGGAACGGCCTGGGTCAGGTCGGTGCCGACCAGTTGGTTGGCACCCAGCATCGGGTAGAGGAACAGCAGAAGGATGATCATGAGGGAACCGGAACCGACGGACGTGAGTCCGACGATGAGGCCGCCGATCATGCCGATGACGACGGTCCGGACGGGACGGATGTTCAGACCGTGGACGACTCCTTGGCGCTCCTGGCCCGATCGACGATCAAGGAAGTAGCGGAGCACCATGGCGGCCGCTCCCACCAGGAGCGCCGCCCCGAGGATCTTTGCGATGTTCGCCTGGGACGACTTGGTGTGGCCCAGGACATGCAGCAGGTACGAGCCGACAAAGGCCATCGGGACCGAGCCGATGACCATCCAACCGACAAGGCTCCAGTTGACCGTCTTCTTGGCGATGTGGACGGCGGCGCCGAACGGGCGCATGAAGACAGCCGCCACCAGATCGCTGGAAATTGCCGTCGACGGCTTGATGCCGAACAACAGGATCAGCATCGGCGTCATGAGAGCCCCACCGCCAGCCCCGGTCATACCGACCAGTAGGCCGACAATGGCGCTGCCCAGCACGATGTATGGATCGATGTTCACTTGCACGCCCCCATTTATCCCCGGTGCCCATCTATTACCTACGGACAATGTAGGAGAACTTGGGTGGCGAGACAAGTGGAACGTCGGCCTGCAGGGCGTAGGACTTCGACACCGAGGCTCAGCCGAATTGGCGCATGCTCCGGGTTCTCAGCGCGACTGCCAGGCTTCGGGGTCAGATGTCAACGCCTGCACGGACGTCGGAAGTTGACCGGAGACGATTCCGGCGATGGTGACCTCGTCGAGGACCGAACGGAGGCTGGCCCGCACTGCCACCCAGACGGCCTGGAGATGCTCGGCTGCGCCCACGTAGTTGGCCGCTTCCGGTCGGAGCCCCCGGATCTCGGCCAGGGGCCCGTCCAGGGGGCGGATGACGTCAGCCACCGTGATCTCCGAAGCCGGTCGCGCCAGTCGGTAGCCGCCGTCCGGGCCGCGCTGGCTGGTCAGGAGACCGGCCCGGCGCATGTCGTTGAGGATGCTCTCCAGGAATTTCGCGGGGATACCCTGGGCCATGGCCAGCGACTCCGATGTCAGCGGAGCATCCGCCTCGGCAAGCGCGCAGAGGGCCCGAACGGCGTAGTCGACCTTCGCGGAGATGTACACACCGTTGATTATTCCAGACGGCGGGACGGCGTCCCGGATTCGGACGCGGAGTCAGTCCGGTTCGATGGGTTCAGCGGTCGGACAAGACCATCTCGAAGTGGAGCGTCTCCTCTATCCCGGCCGTCCCGCCTCCGCGCCCGAAACCGCTCTGCTTCATCCGTCCGAAGGGCGTCATGGGCGATAGGTTGCCGAATCCATTGGTCACCACCACTCCGGCGTTGATCCCATGCACCATGCGTTCGAGCCGATCCGAGTGAGCGCTGTGCACGTAGGCCGCTAGCCCGTAGGGCGTGTCGTTCGCTTTGGCCAGCACCTCAGCTTCGGTCGAGAACCGCATGAGGGCCTGGACCGGCCCGAGTACCTCCTCCTGGGCCAGGCTGCTGGCCTGGTCGACATCGCCGAAGACGGCCGGAGCCGCGGACCAGCCGTCCGCCAGGCCACCGCCGAGGCGCTCCCCCCCGACCACCAGCGTCGCACCGTCGGTCTTGGCTTTGGCGATCACACCGAGGATCCGTTCCATGGCCTCTTCGGTCACCACCGGCCCGACAACTGTGAGCGGGTCGAGCGGGTCGCCCACCTGCAATGATGCCAGGACGGAGAGGATGCGTTCGGCCACCTCGTCGTAGACGTCCCCGTGCACGTAGGTCCGAGTGGGCAGGGCACATCCCTGCCCGGATAACAGAGCCGTTCCCGAGCGGGCGGCCAGTGTGGCGGCCACATCGAGGTCATCGTCGGCAACGATGATGTTCGGCGACTTACCGCCCAGTTCGAGGGCGAGTGGGGTCAGCGATTCTGCCGCCGCAGCCATGACTGCTCGCGCCGTGCCGGTGCCCCCGGTGAAGGTCAGCTTGTCAATACCCGGGTGGGCGGCCAGTGCCGCACCGGTTGCCGGTCCTCCCACCACCACGTTGAGCACCTCCGCCGGTAGGCCAGCCACGAGGGCCAGTTCGGCGAAGCGGAGCATGCCGAAGGGTGCCAGCTCGGGTGGTTTGGCCACCACCGTGTTGCCGGCGGCAAGTGCCGGTCCGCACTTCTGGCCCATCCCCACCATGGAGCCGTTCCAGGGTGGGATCACCCCCATCACACCGTAAGGCACCCGTCGCAGCCGGGCCCTCCCCCGCTCCACGTCCAGGTCCTCGTCGACGAGCGCCGTGGCCATATCGGCATAGGCCCGGACCCAGGCCGCCGTGTACCTGCCTGGACGGAGGACCGACACCGGTGTCCCGTTGTCGAGGGCAGCCAGATCGGCTGCCTCCTGGCGATGCTCGTCCAGGAGGTCGGCCAGGGTCCGCAGGACCACCCGTCGAGCCTCTGCACCGAGTGCGGCCCACGCCGGTTGAGCAGCACGCGCTGCTGCCACCGCTCTGTCCATGTCGACTGCGCCGGCTAGGCCGACCTCGGCCTGGACCCCGCCGGTGCGGCGTCGCGGTGCAGATAGGTCCCGCCAACCGATGACGGCACCCATCCGGCACCGATGAGGTGCCTCTGTGCGGCCAGGAGGACGACAGTGCCCACTGCGGGAACCGTCCTCAGGGGACCACGTAGCCCCCATCGACCGGAAGGGCCACACCGAGTACGAACGAGGCGGCCGGAGTGCACAACCACACGGCGGCCTCAGCGATCTCGGCGGCCTCAGCGATCCTGCCGATGGGATGGAGGGCTTTCAGGTGGGCATCGATCGACGGCTGAAGCCGGATGGCCTCGTCGACCATTGGGGTCCGGGCCGTGCCCGGGCAGATGGCATTGACCCGGATGCCCTGCGCTCCGTAGTCGAGGGCAGCCACCTTGGTCAGCCCGATGACCCCGTGCTTGGACGCCGTGTAGGCGGCCTGGTGCTTGTAGGCGACGAGGCCGACCCCCGACGCCGTGTTGACGATGGCCCCGCCGCCTCCGGCCAGCATCACCGGGATCTCCGCCTTCATGCCGTAGAAGACGCCATTCAGCATGATGGCGAGTGTGCGATGCCAACCGTCGTCGGGGTAGTCGGCCAGCGGGGCCATCGGCGCCGCGATGCCGGCGTTGTTGTGTGCGCAGTCGAGTCCACCGAAGGTGGCCACGGTGAACGCCACCATGGCCTCGACTGCTGACTGCACGCTGACGTCACAGCGCACGTAGGCGGCCTGACCCCCGGCTGCTTCGACCAGGGACACCGTCTCGTGTCCACCGTCGTCGTCGATGTCGGCCACGACGACGGCCGCACCCTCTCGGGCGAAGATCCGAGCCGACTCCCGGCCGATACCCATGGCCGCGCCAGTGACGACCGCTACCTTCCCCTCAAGTGCTCCCATCCGCGCCACAGTACCGGTGAGGACCGGAGCAGGTACGTTTCCGGGCATGACAGGGGACCGGACATGACACGTTTCGACGGATCGGTGGCTCTGGTCTCGGGGGCGGCCGGGGGGATCGGCTCCGCTGTCGCCGACCGGCTGACCGCGGATGGTGCCACCGTGGTGAGAGCGGACATCGCGCCCGTGGCGAATGACATCCATCTCGATGTGACCGATGCCGCTTCGTGCGCGGCCGCAGTGGCCTACGTGGTCGACACCCACGGCCGGCTCGACATCCTTGCCAACGTGGCCGGCATCGGGTCCGGTGCCCGGATCACCGACGTTGAGCCCGACGACTGGAGGCGGATCATCGAGGTCAACCTCACCGGGACCTTCCTGCTGTCCCAAGCGGCCGTACCCGCCCTGCTCGCCTCGAATGGGTGCATCATCAACCTCGGCTCGGTGGCCGGGCTGCGGGCCACGCCCTACAACGCTGCATACTGCGCCTCGAAGGGCGGGGTGATCATGCTCACGAAATCGATGGCCATCGAGCTGGCCAAGGACGGCGTGCGGGTGAACGCCGTCTGCCCTGCGTCCGTCGACACCCCGTTTTTGCGCAACTTCGGGCTTCCCGAAGGAGCCGACCTGTCGCTCTTCGCCCGGGCAGCGTCGCCCATGGGACGGCGGGTGGAGCCCGACGAGGTGGCGGCAGCGGTCGCCTACTTAGCGTCCGAGGATGCCCGCACGGTGAGCGGCACCACTCTGGTCATCGACGGAGCCGCTACCGCCTGACATCAGCCAGCGTCACCGTGTCGGTGTCAGTCCCTGGACGCAGGACCCGGCCCGGTCGGGCCACCGTGGCCACACCGGCCGGAACTACTTCGACACCGGCCACCACTACGTGGTCGATACCCCTGGAGTCGGCCACCGGTCGGACGCCCCCGCCGGGCATGTCATCGACCAGTCGGGCCGGGTTGATGAATACGACGTCCCGGGACGACGCCTCACCGATCCAGCCG
>JAYVYR010000052.1:0-3805 GCA_043784065.1 Acidimicrobiaceae bacterium | reverse complement strand
TCAGGCCGTCCAGGGCGGCCCACAGCCCACCGGGCACTGGCGCGGCCGCAGGTACCGGCCAGGGTCCGGACCCGAAGAGGGAGTCGAGGGCGGCGCGGGTGCGGGGCACGAACTCGCCCACCCACAAGGCGGCGGCCAGGGTTCCCGAACGATCGCCGGCGGCGGCCAGGAATGCTGCGCGCTGGTCAGCGGTTACCGAGGCAACATCGAGGCACGACTGATGGGCGAACGTGCGGACGGCCTCGTCATCGGCCGTCGGGGTGCCGGCGACACCACCGATGATGGCAATGGGGTCGAGAGGGTCGAGGTGCAGCAGATCGGCCGACGCGGCAGAGCACGAGGCGACGAGATCAGTCAGTCCGATGTCGTTGACGTCGTGCCACATGGTGGCCACCATGGCGTCGATCGAGTCGGCGGCGGCCGGGACATGGCGGTAGAGGGTGTCGGAACCGGTGGTCACGTCGAACGACGCTACCTGCGGGTCGGCCGGTTCCAGTTGGGCCACCCCGTCGGCGGTCCTAACCGCGCAACAAGGTGACGAGGGTATAGATGGCGAATCCGGCCAGCACGACACCGCCAGCCTTGCGGATCGCGGCCAGGGGAAGCACCTTCAGCAGTGCCCGACCGCCAAACGCCCCGATGGCGGCCACTGCGGCCAGTGCGCTGAACGACCCGATGAACACCGACAGGGGCTGGTGGTACTTGGCGGCCAGGTTGGCCGTCAGGATTTGAGTGAGGTCGCCGAACTCGCCCACGAAGATGACCAGGAATGCGGTGGCGACGGGGCGAATGCCGGTGGGCGCCACTTCAACCTCCTCCAAGCCTTCTTCCTCTTCCTCGTCTTCGGAGACCAGCAGGAGGTAGGCGGCACCTCCGGCGAACAGCAGGGCGGTAACCAACTCGATCCATCGGTGGGGGAGGAGCGCCAGGAGTCGACCGGCCAGCACGGCGAGTGCGGCATGGAACCCGAATGCGGCCGTGGCCCCGATCCAAACCAGCACCGGGCGGTACCGACTCCCCAGGATCAGGGTGGCGATCATTGTCTTGTCGGGCAGCTCGGCCACGAAGATAAGGGCGAAGACGCCGAGGATCAGGCCGAACTGCACCGACTCAGAGTAGGGACTGGGTTGCTGTCCGGTGACTCACCCTTCGAGCCCGATCACGTCGGCCAGGGTTGGCGCCAATGTCGCCCCCTCGCGCCGACCGAAGTCGACACTCATGGCCAGCCGTTCGAGGATCTGCTCCACTGTGCGACCGCCCGCGGCCAGTGGGTTGGCGTCGATGAAGGAGGCCACCCCGGCGGCAAGTTCGGGCGGCGAGCACAGGGCCCGGACTCCGTCGAGCATACGCGGAAGGGTAGTGGACGGGAACTTCTTCGGGAACTCGTCCCAATTGGCGACGATTCTCTCCCAGGTGGCCGGCCCAGCCTCCCGATTGACCAGAAGAAGGCGGATCAGAAACGGGGCATCCTGGCTCCTGACGTCGTTCATGGCCAATTCGAAGGTGCGCGCCGCCAGCGAGGCATCGCCGAAGCTGGCGAGGGCGTCGAGGTAGCGGTTCTCCTCCTGAGGGGTGGACGGGTTGCGGTAATGGGTCAGGAAGGCCTCGTACTCGTCGACGCCGCCGACGGACGCCACGATGTCGAGGACGGCCGAGGCGATGTCGCCGTGGAGGGGTGCCGCCTCCCGACCGGCAAACCGGCTGGCCGCCTCGGTCCGGACCCCGGGGTCGGCCCCGATGGTCCCGAGCGTCCGAAGAACGGCCGAGCGAAGCGACGGGGTACGTTCGTCGTCGGCATCGCGCCGCTCCCATCCGAGGCTGGCAGCAATCGGCCCGAGCAGTTGACGCACGGCTGCGGCCAGCATGGGCCGGCCTTCATCGGCCACGATTCGGTCAAACAGCCCGAGGGCACCGATCACCACCGACCACACCGAGGGGTCGACCTCACCCGAGTCGGCGAGCGCCTTGGCCAGCCGGAGCAGATCGGCCACCTGGGCGTGCCCGGCCAAGGTGGCCGCCCACGTATCGGACATCAGGTTGTAGCGCTCGAGGGGAGCGAGATCGCCGAGCCGACCGGCCAGGTGGGCCACCCGCTCGGCCGAATAGGCCACCCGGTAGTAGCCGGTGCCTCCGGCGTTGACGACCACGTCGTCCCCTCCGGCTCCGGCGTTCGGGATGGCGGTCAACAGCAGCGCGTCGGCCCAGTCGTCCGTTGCTCCCAACGAGCGGTGGAGTACCGGTACCTGCCAGTGCGAGCCGATGGCCCCGCCCGGGGCGCCGGAATAGGAGAACGGCTGCTGAGTCAGGGACCCGTCATCACCCACCGTGATGAGTGGATAGCCGCCTTGGTTGATCCAGGTATCCATGATTCGGGCAACGGGGCGCCCGCTCGAGAGTTCGAGAGCTCTCCACAGATCGCGGGTCTCGGTGTTGGCGTAGGAGTGGGCGACGAGGTAGTCGTGGATGCCTTCGCGGAAGACGTCCGGTCCGATGAACTGCTCCAACATGCGGAGCACGCTTCCACCCTTCTGGTAGGTAAGGACGTCGAACATCCCTTCGGCCTCCTCGGGCCGGCCCACCGGAAACTCCACCGGCCGGGTGGCGTGGAGGCCGTCGACGGCCATGGCCGCCTCGCGTTCGACACCGAAGCTGACCCACCGCTGCCATTCGGGCCGGTAGGCGTCAACGGCCAGCACCTCCATAAACGTGGCGAAGGCCTCGTTCAGCCAGATCCCGTTCCACCACTTCATGGTGACCAGGTCGCCGAACCACATGTGGGCCATCTCGTGGCAGATCACGTCGGCCACCCGCTCGAGCTCTGATCGAGCGGCCGTAGCGGGGTCGACCAATAGGAGTGACTCGCGATAGGTGATGCAACCCAGGTTCTCCATGGCCCCGGCGGCAAAGTCGGGGATGGCCACCATGTCGACCTTGTCGCCCGGGTAGGCGATCCCGAAGTACTCGGTAAAGAACCGGATGGCGTGAGCGCCCACGTCGAGGGCAAATGCGGTCAGGTGGCCCTTGCCGAGCGGGTGGACCACGCGCAGCGGTACGCCGCCGACGTCGACCGGGTCGGTGTGCTCGAGGGGGCCGACGACGAATGCCACCAGGTAGGTGGACATCACCATGGTTGGCGCGAAGTGGACCCGCTTCTTTCCCCCGGGCTCGGCTGTCTCGTCAGCGACCGGGCTGTTGGAGAAGGCGGCGAGGTGCTCGTCGACGACCAGGGTGATCTCGAAGGTGGCCTTGAACTCGGGCTCGTCGAAGCACGGGAAGGCCCGCCGGGCATCCGTCGACTCCATCTGCGTGGTGGCGATGACGTGCTCGTTGCCGTTGTCATCGGTGAATGTCGACCGGTAGAAGCCGTGGAGCTTGTCGTTCAGGATCCCGGTGAAGGTGAGGTGGAGGGTGGCAGGGCCGACGGGCAGTTCCTCAGTGAAGGTGAGGACGGCCCGTTCTTCGGTGGCGTCCAAGGTGATGGTGGCCGCCCGGGGGGAGTCCTCCCCGCCGAGCGCAACGGTCGCGGCAGCTATCTCGAGTTCGGCGGCGTTGAGCACCACGGTGGCTGTGGGTACCTCGATGGCCACGTCGATGGTCACCTCGCCGGCGAAGGTGGCCTCGTCGAGTTCGGGCGCAAGGATCAGCCGGTAGGCGTGGGGCAGTACCGAGGCCGGGAGCCGATAGGAGGAGGTGTCATCGGTTTCGGGTGCAGCGGTCGAAATGCTCATGCTGGGCAGGCTACCGTCGCGCCGTGCCTTCCGACTTCGAATCCGAGCAGAATTCTCCCACGATCCCGACGGGGCCA
>JAYVYR010000051.1:0-17189 GCA_043784065.1 Acidimicrobiaceae bacterium | reverse complement strand
TCGTGGCCGGTGCCAAGTCGAGGGCATCCACATCCTCGACGCGTTCGAGCAGTCGAACTGCCTCAGGGGCAACGGCCATCGTGCCCACGGCTTCTTCGTGGCCGTGGTGGCCGACGTAGAGCACGGTGTAGCCCTTCCTGGCCCGGACCTTCAACTCATGGTGGACCTTGGTGACCAGGGGACACACGGCGTCCACGACCACTCTCCCTCCGGTGCGGGCCCGATCGACCACGTCAGGAGCCGAGCCGTGGGCCGACAGCATCAGCGGCGCTCCAGGTGGAACGTCATCAACGTTGTCGATGAAGACCACACCCTGGGCGACGAACTGGTCTACGACATGGCGGTTGTGGACGATCTCGTGATAGCAGTAGACGGGCGGTTCGAACACCCGGACCATCCAGGCCAGGGCCTTGATGGCCTTTTCCACCCCGGCACAGAAGCCCCGGGGCTCAGCCAGAATGACGCGGTCTACAGGCACTCCTCCAGGCTACCGGGGTCGGCCATTGGGGCCAATCGCAGTGGTGCAGACGGAACCCCAGGTCGGAGCAGGTAGTCTTGGCGCATGTCGGCGCCCCGAGTGACGACGGCACCGAAGGTCGTCGCCGTCACCGAATCGTCACCGGCCGCGCTGTCCGGGCTCCTGTCTGGTGATGAGCTGCTTTCGCTCAACGGCCGCTCGCCCCGTGACGTCATCGAGTACAGCCTCTTGGTGGACGAGCCTGAGTTGGACCTCGTGGTTCGGCGCCGCGGGATCGCGGCGCCCTTTCCCGTGACCGTCAGCAAGGAACCAGGGGAACCGCTGGGCATCGAAGTATCTTCCGCAGTGTTCGATCGGATCCGCACGTGTGACAACCACTGCGAATTCTGCTTTATCCACCAGCTCCCGAAGGGCATGCGGCGCAGTTTGTCGATGAAGGACGACGACTACCGCCTGTCCTTCCTCTACGGCAACTTCACCACGCTGACCCGCTTCACCGAAATGGACCTCGAGCGGGTGCTTACCGAGCGGCTCAGCCCACTGTTCGTGTCCATTCATGCCACCGATCCCGAGGTACGGGCCGACATGCTGCGTAACCGCCGGGGCGCCACCAGCCTCCGGTGGCTCAGTGCCCTGCTCGCCGGGGGGATCGAGGTCCACGGCCAGATCGTCGTCTGCCCGGACCGAAACAACGGCGCCGTGCTGGATGACACGCTGGCAGGGGTCCTCGACCGCTATCCAGATCTGGCCACCGTCGCCTGCGTCCCCCTCGGGGTCAGTACGTTCTCCCACGAAGAGGCCATGCGCCCCCATACCGTCGAGGAGGCCGCCGAAGTTTGTGACCAGGTCGAGCGGTGGCAGGCCACGTTTCTCCAGTCCATCGGGCGTCGGATGGTCTATGCGGCCGATGAGTACTACCTCATGGCAGAGCGTCCGTTCCCGATGGCGGACACCTATGAGGGCTTTCCCCAACATGAAAATGGGCTGGGCATGGCCCGGGCTTTCGAAGCGGCATTCGGCGGCGACGAGCATGCCGCCCTCGGGGTGCGCCCCGGCTTCTTCGCCGCCGTCGACGGCGCTCCAGCTTCGGGCTACCGAGCGCCTCGACTCTGCCTCGACACCGCACCAGTGTCACAGTCCGCCGACGAGTCGACAGGGAAGGGTGGCGATGTTTCTCCGATCGCCATCCTCACCGGTGAGTATGGAGCCCTGGTACTCGCGCCCCTGATCGACTCCCTGGGTCGCGACGACATCCGCCTGGTGCCGGTGCACAATAGTTTCTTCGGGGGCAACATCGGCGTGTCTGGCCTCCTTACCGGCACCGACCTGACCACGGTGCTGGCCGACCAGCCCGAGGGACATCGGTACCTTCTACCCGATTCCTGCCTCTCCGAGGGGCGCTTCCTCGACGATCTAACCCTGGCCGACCTGCCTCGGCCAGTCGAGGTCGTGCCCACCGACGGGCTGTCGCTACGCCGGGCCCTCGAGGACCCCGGCCTGGCTTCCCACAGCACTCTGACCGCATCGACTCCCGCCCGGGTGCCGGTAACCCTGGGAGCCCCACGATGACCACTGCCAAGCATGAGATCCCGACCCGCACCAAGCCATTGGTGGTGGTGGCCGGCAGGCCCAACGTCGGCAAGTCGACCCTGGTCAACCGCATCGTCGGCCGTCGGGCCGCCGTCGTCGAAGAGCGGCCCGGGGTCACACGTGACCGGAAAGAACTGGACGCCGAGTGGTGCGGACACCACTTTACGATCGTCGACACCGGCGGTTGGCTGTCCACCGACGACCCGCTCGACGCCCAGGTGAGCGCCCAGTCGGAGCGAGCCATCGGCGAGGCCGATGTCATCTTGTTCGTGGTCGACGTAACCGTGGGCCTGACCGATGAGGACCTTGCCGTGGCGCGGGTGCTGAAGCGATCGGGACAGCCGGTCCGGGTGGTCGTGAACAAGGTCGATTCCGATTCCCGAGAAGCCGACGCATGGGATGCGCTGTCCCTCGGACTCGGCGACCCTTGGCCCGTCAGTGCACTGCACGGACGCGGCACAGGTGACCTCCTCGACGACGTGGTCCGGGCACTACCGGATTCATCGGTGGTGCCCGTTAGGGACGACGGTCCACTAACTGATGCTGACGGCCTGGTCGATCTCGTGGCCGGTGCCGACCAGGTCGATGAAGCGATCCCACGGGTGGCCCTGGTGGGTCGGCCCAACGTCGGGAAGTCAACACTGTTCAACCGACTGGTGGGCGACGAGCGGTCGGTCGTCCACGATGCCCCCGGCACGACCCGGGACGCCGTCGACACCATCGTGGTGACTCCGGAGGGGACGGTGTGCTTCATCGACACCGCCGGCATGCGTCGCAAGTCCCGCACGGAACGGGGGACCGAGTACTTCTCTGTACTGCGGGCTCTCGACGCTCTCGACCGGGCCGATATCGCGTTACTCGTCATCGATGCCACCGCCGGCATTACCCATCAGGATCAGCGCCTGGCCGAGCGCATCGGCGCCTCCGGTTGCCCGGTGGTGGTGGTCCTCAACAAGTGGGAACTCATCCCGACCGAGGAGCGGGTCGGCGTCCTGGTCGACGTGGGTGACCGTCTCGCCTTTCTGGGCGAGGCCCCAGTGCTCAAGATCAGCGCCTTGTCAGGCCTGGGCGTCCACCACATCCTCCCGGCGGTGTCTGCCGCCGAAGAGGCCTATCACTCGAGAATCCCTACCGGGGAACTCAACCGTGCTCTCAAATCGATCCAGTTAGCCCACCCGCCGGTCGGTGCAAGGATTCAGTATGCCGTCCAGGGGGCCAACGACCCGCCCACCTTCACGCTGTTCACCAATGGTCGCCTGCAGCCGACCTACCTCCGCTACGTCGAGCGCGGGCTGCGTGAGCGCTTCGACCTCGGGCCCACCCCAATCAAGATTCGGGTACGGGCAAAGGGGGCCAACGGCGGCGGGGGTCGGAAACGGTGAGGGGGTAGTGCAAGCTACGAGCACACCCGACCGCTCGCCTGGTGCGCGCACCCGTTTCAGCCCAATGGTGCGATGTGCCCTGGTGTGAACAGTGCGACCGGCAGCTCGAAGACGAGGAGCTCAGCGATGGCGGCACCTGCCCAACCTGCGGCACCGAGCCCCTGGCACACCGCAAGTCGCCGTGGTGGTTCAAGTTCCTCGCCGTCGCCACTGTCATCTATCTGGGCTACCGCGCATTCCAGGGCGTCACCTGGGTCATCCATCACATCTGAGCGAGGCTCGAGCCCGTCTGCGTGAGGCTCCTACTGATCCCGGTCCTTTCTCCACGGCCCGTCGGTGCGCACGCGTGACAATGCGTTGACTGTGACGAGATTGTGTCGATGATCGGCAAGCCACCCGGTTGGGCTAGTTTCACGCGGCCCAGTAGTTCCACGAACTACAGCTCTACTTCCAGGAGTACCACCGTGCATCGTCGTCTACGTAACTGTCTTGCCATTGCTGGGGCCACGGCCGCCAGCCTGGTCGCCTTCGGCCTGCTTGCAGCGCCAGGTGTCTCAACTGCGGCCAAAGCCGCCAAGCCGGCCAAGCCGGCCAAGGCGGCCAAGGCGGCCAATCCGATCTACATCTCGATGGGCGACTCGTACTCGGTGGGCTACCAGAACTCGGCGCTCGGCAATACGGCGGGCTTCACCGGATATGTGGCCAAGAAGAAGCAGTACCAGCTCGAGAACTTCGGCTGCGGCGGTGCCACCACCGGATCGCTCTTCACGCAGATCGGCTGCCCGGCCAACGCTTCGGCCGCCACTGACGCTGTTCCTTACCCGACGTCCAGCCAGGTCCAGGCCGTCCTCGCCTACATCGCAGCACCGACCAACACAGGCAACGTCAAACTCGTCACCGTGTCCATCAGTGGCAACGACGTCACGAGTTGCGCCTCCAACCACGACCCTGTCGGTTGCGTATCCGCTGCGACGGCCACCATCAAGACCAACGTGACGAGCCTGGTCACCCAGCTGGATTCGGCCCTGGCCACCAACGGGGACACGGCCGCTCACATCGTCGGCATCACCTACCCCGATGTCCTACTCGGTGACTATGTGGCTCCGGTGGGCGCGACCAACAAGTCGCTTGCCGTCCTGTCCAAACTCGCCTTCGATGTCCTCATCAATCCGGCGTTGAACACTGCCTACACCGGAGTCCCCCGAGGTGCCTTCGTCAATGTGACGAGTGCCCGCTACGGCGCTGCCACCGCTGGCGATGACACCGGATCGTTCGACAGCACGTCCTTCGCCTACACCGGCCCCAAGGGCAAGCTGCCGGGATTCGGCACAGGAGTTCCGGCTCCTGTCGTAGAAGTGTGCACGATCACCTGGTACTGCAATCCCTCGACCTTCGGCGACATCCACGCCAACACCAAGGGCTACAACTTCATCGGCGGCCTCATTGTGGCCAAGCTCGCCAAGTTGTAAGCCGTCCCCGCGAGCCCGGCCTGTGCTCGTCCGCCACTGCCACCTGGGTCCCGGCAGTACGAGACTCGTCCGCGGTTTGCGGTCAGGGTTCAGAGGTCCAGCCAGCGCCGAAGTGACCATGGCGGTATCTGTGGCATCTGTGGCATTGACGCCATTGGCGTGGCAGGTCACCATGGCTCGATGCATACCCGACCGGTCGCCGTCATGGCGTACCCCGGAGTTCAATCTCTCGATGTGACCGGTCCGTTCGAGGTATTTGCCGGGGCCCGGCGGGCCGCAGCCGCCTACGGCATCGATGCCGGCTATGACGTCTCCGTGGTGGCGGCCGAGGCCGGCCACGTCACAACGGACAGCGGTATCGTCCTGGTCGGCTCGGCCCCGCCTGGGCCGACGACCCAACTCGATGCCCTGCTCGTTCCAGGGGGCCAGGGCGTAGAGAGCGCGCCACGACCGGGGACTGGTCGAGTGGATCCACTGCACGGCAGGCCGGTCTCGTCGGATCGCTACCGTGTGTTCCGGGGCGTTTCTGGCCGCCGAGGCCGGACTGCTGGATGGACGGAGGGCAACCACCCACTGGGCCCGGGCCGAACAGTTGGCCATGGAGTACCCCGACGTCGAAGTCGATGCCGATCCGATCTATCTCCGCGACGGCAACGTCTGGTCGAGCGCCGGAGTGACCGCTGGAATCGACCTGGCCCTGGCTCTGGTCGAGGACGACCTGGGTACCGACGTCTCGCAGCTAATCGCCCGATGGTTGGTCATGTTCCTCCATCGACAGGGTGGCCAGACTCAGTTCGCGACGCCGGTATGGGTGCGGCGAGCCGAGCGCTCGCCGGTGCGGGAGGCACAGGCCCGTGTCGAGGCGACACCCGCGGGCGACCACTGCGTGACGGCGATGGCCGAGTCGGCCGCCCTGTCCGAGCGCCACTTCACCCGGGTGTTCACCGCCGAGGTGGGGGAGACCCCGAGTCGATTCGTCGAACGCGTGCGCACCGAGGCCGCCCGGCGCGAGCTCGAGTCGACAGTCGACACGCTCGATGTCATCGCCACCCGATGTGGCTTCGGCAGCACCGAAACCCTGCGCCGCACTTTTCCCCGGCGTCTGCGCACGAGTCCAGACGCCTACCGGCGTCGGTTCACCACCAACACCACATCTTCATCTACCGGAAAGGCCTCAGCATGACGGATCAGACCACGGTCGCCATCCCTCTATTCGACAGGTTCACCGCCCTCGACGCCATCGGACCCTACGAGGTCCTCCAGCGGATACCAACCATCGACGTGGTGTTCGTGGGCCACGAACGGGGCGAGGTGCGTAGCGAAAATGGCATGCTTGGCATCCTCCGGGATGCAACCTTTGACGAGGTCCCGCAGCCGGACGTTCTGGTCTTTCCCGGTGGTTTCGGCACCCGTATCCTCGAGGAAGACGAGCGGGTCCTCGACTGGGTGCGCCAAGTGCACACCACGACCACCTGGACCACGTCGGTGTGCACCGGATCACTGGTGTTGGCGGCGGCGGGGCTCTTGACTGGCCTGACCGCTACTACCCACTGGTCGACCTACGCTGACCTCGAGAAATTCGGCGTGACCGCGGTTGCTGACCGGGTGGTCGAGCACCTCGACCAGCGGCTCGTGACAGCGGCAGGGGTATCGAGCGGAATCGACATGGCCTTGCGGCTGGTGGAACTTCTGGTCGACCGCACCGCCGCCGAAGCAGCCCAGCTGATGATCGAATACGACCCGACGCCGCACATCGACTCGGGTTCGGTGGCCAAAGCATCGGACGCCACTATGACCCGAGTGATCGAGTACGCATCGATAGGGCGACATTGAGGAGCGCTATCGACCATGACCCTTCACGAGTGATGGACATGACGGTTCAGTTGAGCAATCAGAGGATTCGATCCGGGTCGGCCTCGGCGAAAAAATCAACAATTTGATTCATCCCGATGGCCAGGAGGGTCCACTCGACAGTCACCCCGTCCATCAACCGGACCTGGGGAATCAAGGCCAGGACCCCGGGCTCGGCCACCATTCGCATGAGCACACCCTCCGCCAGCGCAGAGATGGTGGCAGCACCGTCTTCAAGGGACAGTCCGGGCTTGATCCGCCATCCGACCAAGTCCAGCCCAGACCTGCAGAGCTCCATGTACTCGCCCGTGAGCCGGTCGTTGACGGTCTGGAACGGCTTGATGAGCGACGAACCCGCCGAAGTGTGGAGGTTGGCGGAGATGTAGGTAGCCAGTGCCATCTGGATTGCGGCGTTCGACGTCGAGGCCGACTCGATGTACCCGGCGCAGCTCGCGCGGATGAGCTCGCCTAGTGATGCCCGCCGAAGTTCAGGTGTGGTGAGGTCTAAGACGGCTAGTGCCTCATCGAAAGCGCTGCTTGTGGCGACCACCTCGAGATCGCCTTGGGCATTCACGATGGAGCCGATCACCTCGAGCTGGAACTCGTTCTGGTTGTCCCAGATGCGACGGATGACCGATGCATTGGTGATCCGGATCCCCTGAGTGGCCTCGACGTGGGCCAGCACCCGCTTGAAGGTCAGGTGCTCCGCCCCACTACCCAGCCCCTCGGACCGTAGGACGTCACGTCCGGCATCCAAGATCAGTTCGCGGAGCTCCTCACGGGAACGGCGCACCTTGGGTTCGACCGAGTAGGAGCTGGTGGAGAGGTACGGGGCTGCGGGCATCCTGCCGTCAGGCTACAGGTGGTGACAACGCCTGCCCGGCGTCGCTGTCTGGGGCGTTCCTATCGGATGGGACGGCGTCATCGCGGTCCCTGTCGCCGGAACGAGGGTGGTGTGTTCCGAGGCGCCGGCGGGAACGGCCAGAATGGCGCCATGGTCGAGCCGTCAGGAGGAAACTCACCGGTCTTCGGGTTCGAGCAGGTTTCCGTGCGGTTCGGCGATGTCACTGTCGTCAGGGGCATCTCCTTGTCGATCCTGGGAGGCCGGATCACCGTGCTGACCGGACCTTCGGGCGCAGGCAAGACCACGCTGCTTCGCATGTGCAACAGGTTAGAGGTCCCGACGAGCGGAACCGTGCGGTTCCGGGGTGACGACGTTGCAAACCTGGATCCAATGGCGCTACGTCGACGCGTCGGAATGGTCTTCCAGCGCCCAACATTGTTCGCCGGGAGTCTGCACGACAACTTCCTGGTAGCTGGCCCTGCGTCCGACTCAGCGTGCGAGGAGGTATTGACCTTGGTCGGGCTGCCTGCTTCGTGGTTGGACCACCCTGCAGATCAACTTTCCGGTGGGGAGGCACAGCGAGCCTGTCTCGCCCGAACGCTGATTACCCGACCAGAAGTCCTCTTGATGGACGAACCGACATCCTCGCTCGACGATGGGGCAACCAGAACACTCGAGCGGTTGAGCGCCGAACTCGTCGCATCGGGCCTGACGCTGATCTGGGTGAGCCACGATCTGGCTCAAGTGCGGCGGATCGCTGACGATCGCGTCGTGCTGATGGAAGGTGAGGTCGTCGTCGGTGGCCGAGCCACCGAGTACTTCGCTAGTGAAATAGATTCAGACACGGCTGACGGAAGAGAGGCGCCGTGATTGCATCGAGCGTGACAACGGGATATGTCAGTTGGGTGGGGCTGGTGGCGTCGTTGGCCCTGGTCGGAATCGCCGTGGCGATCTCGCTGTGGCAGCACCTCGATCTGGAACGCTCCTTGGTCTGGGCCTCAGCGAGGGCCATTGTTCAGCTCCTGGCTGTAGGAGCGGTACTCGGCGTCGTCCTCAGTCCGCACGTGCCACTTGCGGTCTCCTGGTTGTGGGTTGTCTTCATGATCGGTTTCGCCGCCGACACCATCCGGCGTCGCGCTCCCGAGGTTCCTGGAGCCCTGCGGCTCTCGCTGATGTCCCTCGCGGTGGCGACATCGGTGAGTCTGACCGTGCTCTTCGGATTCGGGATCTTTCCGCTCAATGCCCGGACACTTATCCCACTGGCCGGGATGGTGATCGGCAACTCCTTGACCGGTACGGTCGTTGCCGCCCGAAGGGTCGTCGGCGAGCTGACCGACAAGCGGGCCGAGGTCGAGGCCCGCCTCGCCCTCGGACTCTCGTCGAAAGAAGCCTCCCGACCCTACGTCAGGGATGCTCTTCGCACCGCGATGATCACGCAGATCGAGGCGACCAAGGCGGTCGGGATCGTCTTTTTACCGGGAGCGATGACCGGACTCATTCTGGCGGGCGTAAAACCGCTCCAAGCGGTCCTCGTGCAGGCGGCTGTCATGTTCCTGATCCTCGGTGCAGTCGCCACCACAGCGGCCACGATGAGTCTTGGTCTGGCCCGCCGCCTGTTCACGCCTGACCATCGATTGGTGCGGTTGGCACGACCCGTGGGGTAGTGTGACCCCTGCTGCAGCGGGGCGTAGTCGGCCCGAGTTGTAGCGGCTGACCTGGCCTCAACATTGCAGTTCCTTCCCGAGTTTCGAAGTCTCCCAGGGATCGATTCGACCGTTGGGAGCATGACGTCTTGAGACGGCGCTCGACGGAGTCCAGGTCGGGGCAGTATCCACACCACGGGCTGTGGCGCAGCTTGGTTAGCGCGCTTGACTGGGGGTCAAGAGGTCCCGGGTTCGAATCCCGGCAGCCCGACCACGGAGGTGCAGGTCAGGCGCTTACGGGCGCCCGGGGATGTGAGGCGGATTCCTCCATCCCCGCGGTATCCCCGCGTGAAGCCAGGGTGGTTGCTCGAAGGGCACTGCTGCAAGAATCTGCAAAGTAATTTACCTTCCGGGTACGCTTCGTGTCCGCTGGAGCAATCGACTTCCCCTTCCGAGCCCTCGTCTGGATCCAGTGCGCCCTCGAGCTCGCCATTGGGTTGGCCCATCGATGTGCTGATACTCCCGAATGGGCGCCGTGAACGTCGAATCAAATCGCCGGTTCAAGAGGCAACGGCCGAGAGATTACGGACGATGGCGGGTGGCGACTACGAATCCCTGCGAGGTGGTTTCGTGCTCCAGCTCGGGTGCCCGGAGAACCGTGGTGGAGATCGTGAAACCCGTGTCCTCCAGGCGGTCGGCAACCAGTTTCACGCTGTGTCGATAGCTGGTGAGCGGCAGGTGGGTGCCGAAGGCATCTTCTCGGTGTACTGGTCCACCTTCTGCCTGAAACGCCAGGAGCAAATAGCCACCCGGCATCAAGACCCTGGCAAGCTCGTCGAAGCACTCGGCAAGCCGATCCGGGGGTGTATGAATGATCGAGTACCAGCAGATAGCACCAGCGAGCACTCCCGATTCGATGGGAAGGGCATCGAGTTGGCCTTCCTCGAACTCGATTTGCGGATGTGCGGTGCGAGCGATGCCGAGCATCGCTCGGGACACGTCCACGCCGATGACGTCGAGACCATGATCAGCCATGAACGCCGCTACTCGGCCGGGTCCGCAACCAACTTCGACGACCCGACTGATGGCTTGCCTCTTGATCAGCTCGATGAAGGCCACGAGTATCGATCGATCAATAGGGCTTTCCGTCGCCGCGCTGATGTCGGTGCCCACGAACTCGACGTATTTCCGCGCCGCTGCGTCGTAGAAATCTCGGGTGGTCGCTACCTGGTTTTCCTTCGACACTCTTTAAGGCTATTCGACGTTCATCCTCCGGTTGACGTCGATTGGGCGTGCACCGCCCCCGATCGCGGGAGCGGGGCGGTCGCACGGTGGGATCCACAATGCATACCTGGCTGATATCGCGATCGGTATGACCACCACGAAGATTGCTGTCAGTCTTCCGCCCGTTCTCGTTGAGCAAGCGAAACGTGCCGTGGCTGAGGGGCGCTCCTCAAGTATGAGTGCCTATGTGGTTCGAGCATTGGAAGAACAGTTGAAACTCGACGACCTGGCGGTGATGCTCGAGGAGATGGTTGCCGAGACGGGTGGTGGCCCGCTTACCGCCTCGGAAATGAAGGCCGCGGACCGAGCACTCGGCTGATGACCACCGTGGTCCTGGACACGGGAGCACTGGTCGGATTTGGGCTGAACGATCGACGGATCGTCGCGATCGTCGTCCGTGCATTCGACCATCACGACCCCCTCCTCGTTCCCGCAGGAGTCGTTGCCCAAGCATGGCGAGATGGAAGTCGTCAAGCAAGATCGACTCGGCTCCTCGGATCGCCGATTTGCGATGTGGTCGCCTTGGACGACCGGCAGGCTGGAGAAGCGGATCAGCTCTGCGGAGTAGCCACGGACACACGACAGCCGATGTCATCGAAGCTTCCGTAGCCGTCGCTGCGCGCAATCGTGGTGCGAGGGTGCTTACGTCCGATCCGGACGATCTACGACGCCTCGACAGCCGCCTCGAAGTGGTGCATATCTCATACGAAGTGGTCAGGGGTGGTGCTGGGTTCCAATCCCGGCAGCCCGACCACGAAAGTGGAGCTCGGGGCGGGTCAAGCGTCATAGTTCAACCCGCCAGATCAACCTTCCCAGCGGAATCCTCCAGCTCTGCAGTATCCCCGCACGGATCCGGAGGGTGCGCCTCTCGCAGGTCCCCTGAGCCCTTCGCTCTGTGGGACCGCGGCGATGCCCGCTGAAGCCGTGACCTTCCCTTTCTGGGCCACTTTTCTGATTCGTCCCTTGCTAAGTCGGCCTACCGGAAGGTCGCCCTCTGGTAAGGGTAGGCGTAAGTCCGGAGCTAGATGGCCGGGTCGTGGCCACGGACAGCCGCGGCAGTCGACGGCAGCCCCAACAACCGACAGCAGCCAAGGTTCGTCACCGCCGATCACCCATTTCATGCGAAAACTTTCGGCAACCCTGGTCCCGGAGCATGACACGGTCACGCTGGCAAATGACTCAGGGCCGCGTCCCGAGTCGGCAGGGGAGACCTCGCTTCGCAAATCAGATGACGGGCAAAGCGACCCGGGCGCGACGCGACCCCGGAGGAGGCCGAGGTCGTGTCGGGAAGCATTGGGGGGCGTCGGCCAGCCGGTGGTCTGCCCCTTCAACGACCACTGGCCAACCTACGCACCTGCCAGTCCTGCCCCTTGTCCCTGGAGAGAGGTTGCGCCCGTTCCACAAGAACCGACAATGTTCTAGCAAGACCACTTCTAACGGGACGTCACGGTTCAGCGAACATTTGGTGACCTGTTCGTGACTCCCGCCGTCACCTTCCGCTGCTTCGGTTAGGGAGCGTCTCCTACTGGTTGGTCTTGATGCCCAGCCGCTGTTGGACGGTGAACGAGAATGTGAGGGTCGATGCCTGGCCCTGGATCGTGCGGACCGGCGGGATTCCATTGATCGACTTTTCGGTGCCGACCAGACCAAGTGACACCTGGACGTGTGCGACTTTCCCCGTGGTAGCCGCCAGGGCGGGCACGTTGGCGAGCGCCCGAGCAGTGGCTGCCGAGTTCATAGTACTGATCGCGGTAGCTGCCAGCTCGATGGTAGTCAGACCTGGACAGGCTCCTGTTGCCAAGATCCAGGGCAAAGTGCACGAAGAGATCCGGGCGGTAAGGCCTTCGCCGACGGCAACGCCGTTGGTCAGTGTGGTCACAGGTGCAGCTCCGACCCAAAGTCGCATGCCGGCAACTGTGCCCAGCGAACCGGTGTTGGACAGGTTCACGTAGACATTGTGCAGGTCACCGGGAGCCATCTTGCCGACGAAAGCGCTGAACCCAATTCCAACGTCGGCCGACTGGACGAGGTTGAGTGATCCACTCGACACCGAGTCCGATGCGACGGCCCGAGCGGACAGGGCAGCGTAGACACCCGTGGTGGTCAGAATGGTCACCACCAACGACAGCACACCGACGACGACGATTCTGCTCGGCCGCTGCCCACGGCGGTGAGTCTGGCTGTTTCGACTCATGGTGCGGTGTCACCCCTTCGTTGATCGCCGTACCTCACAAGTGTCGACCCGTTCATGGCGTATCTTGAGCAACCAAGCAACTCCCGTTGCATTCCGACGCCGCTCCTGGATCTTTCGACGTGGACAAGAGGGCCATGAGGTGGCGACACCTCATGGCCATGCCTATTCTGATCTGGCACCCACCTGCGCCCTAGAGCGGAAGGGAGTTCCCATGGTCCTCTTCATTCTCATCGCCATCGGTCTCGTCGTCATCGTGGCCGGAGGATTCGTCGGCCGGGCCCGCGTGAATCGCAGCCGGGAACAGAACCTCCGCAACGCCACCCACAAGACAATCCACCACGGAAAAGGCGCCCACAAATCACGGGGGCGAGGCAGAGGCCACTGACCCACAGACATTTGAAGCGGCCCGGTCGGGACGGACGAACCAGGACGAACCAGGAGGTTCAGGTGGGTCGCAGTGTGATGAGTTCCTTGACGTTGTCGAACAGGATCTGCTTGGTTTCGACGGCGTCGAACTCCTTGAGCTCTCGTAGGTAGTCGATCGGTTCCGGGAGCGCCTCGATGTGAGGCCAGTCCGAACCGAAGATCACCCGGTCGGGGCCGACGCAGTCGGCGACCTGGTTGACATCGTCCTCCCAGAAAGGATTGATCCACACGTGGCGGCGGAAGGTGTCGATCGGGTCGTCCTTCCAGTAGCCAGGCATCTTGTTGGCTGTCGACCGCACTTTGGCCAGCAGATCGGGGAGGAATTGTGCGCCGTTCTCGATGGAGGCCATGCGGAGGTTTGGAAATCGGATGAACAAGTTTTCGAAAACGGCCGATAGTAAGTAGTCACGGATCGCCTGCTCGATGGCGAAGGATTTGATCGACGGTTTCCAACCACCGCTGAAAGTGGCGGCGAATCCGTCAACGGCGTAGCCATTGGAAGAGATGCCGCTGTCGGCGGCGTGGACGACAACGGTGATCCCAGCATCGTTGGCCAACTGCCAGAAGCCATCGAACATTGGGTCGAAGGGCGACCGCCGGCCGAGAGCGGTGGTTGGAGCCGCCGGGCGCATGACGACGGTATGCGCACCTTGCTCGAGGGCCCAGATCAACTCCTCGACCGCCCACGCCGGGTCGGCCAGGGTGAGATAAGGGGCGGAGTAGATGCGGTCCTGGTAGTTGAATCCCCAATCCTCGACCATCCAACGATTGAACGCCCGGAACAGATGACAGACAGCCTCCGGGTCGTGGGCTAAGGGCTCCTCGTAGATCATTCCGAGAGTGGGGAACAGTAGGCAACCGGCCAGGCCCTGTTCGTCGAGGGTCGACACCCGGGCCGGCGGTTCGCGGTAAGCGGGTCGTATCGGCTCCCGGCGGGACAGGAATTCCATCGGGTTGCGGTTGTCCGGGTTGCCCCGGAAATAGTCATACATGGCGCCGGGCATGGCGATCGGGTCGAATGTCGGGTTCGTGACGGCTCGGCTGACCCGGCCACCAATGACGTGGTAACGGCGGCCGTTGATCTCCGACCACTGGATCACCCGGGTCCCGAGGGCCGGGTCGAGGTGCCGGGTGAAGGCGTCGACTGCCTCGTAGTAGTGGTTGTCGGCATCGAACACCGGGTGGCCGAGCGTTGCTGCATCAGTCATGGACGATCTCCTCATGGCGGGGGGTCGACAGGCGTACACAAGTGTATGTCGCCCTCGACCAGGCTCCCGCTGCCGGATCAGGTTGCGACAGATGAGGGGCCGTGCCGTACAGTCGCAGGATGCCGATCTACCGACTGGGCGAATTGGTTCCACGGATCCATCCGGAGGCCTTCGTCCACCCTGAAGCCGTGGTCATCGGTGACGTGACCGTGGGGTCCGAATCGACGCTATGGCCCGGGGCCGTTCTTCGGGGTGACTACGGGCAGATCGTGATCGGCGACCGGTCATCGGTTCAAGACGGGACTGTCATTCACGCGGGACCCGGCTTCCCGACCATCGTGGGCGACGGCTGCGTGATCGGACACCTGGCTCACCTTGAGGGATGCACGATGGAAGACGGGTCGCTCGTCGGCTCGGGCTCAGTTGTCCTTCACTGGGCAGTGGTCGGGACTGGTGCCACAGTCGGGGCCAACGCCGTAGTACCGAACAGGATGGCGGTCCCACCTGGAGCCCTGGCCATCGGCGTACCCGCCCAAATCCGACCGGACAAGTCCAATCTCACCATGATCCGTCTGTCGGCGGACGAGTATGTGGCCAACGGCCATCGCTACCGGGAGACACTCGAACGCCTCGACTGATGGCGTGTTCCCAGCCGGGTCCGGACCGACGGGTAGGAGAGGAGGGCGAACACCGAACGGGTCGCCAACGCCGAGGCCACCGGCGCGAAACTTCCGGTCGGTCCCAGCCACGGTGCCCCCGTGGCACCGCACCTATCGACCGAATGCTCGCTCGCACCTTCCATCGCGTCCAGATCATGCTTCGGGGTCAAGGTGATGGTGTCACGATCGGCTTGCCTGCAGGGGAGAGCACGTACCAGAGGCCGCCGGCATTGGTCAGGGCCTGACCTGTGGCCTGACCCGGCGATTTGTCGGGAGGCCAAAGATAGAGCGGCCAGCCGTTGTAGGTGACCTGCACGGATCCGTCTGTACGGCCTGCCGTGCCGAGCAGTGCAGCGCGGATGCCTGTGCCGACCACCGGCCGGGTCACCCCCGGGGGCAGCACCACCGGGGGCCACTGGACGGCACAGATGTCGTAGCAACGGGAGGGACGTCCCCGGATATCGGTGGCGAACATGTAGATCGTGATCCCCTTTCCGTCGACCAACACCATGCCCAGGCCGTTGACCGCCCCGGTGGCGACTTCGTAGTCGGGGCCACTGAGAAGCGTGGGCGGCTTCGTGGAGAAGGGCGACTTGACCGAGGTGCCGTTACTGCATCCGGCGGCAAGTGCGGTGACCAGAAACGCTAGGGCTGCAGAGGCCGTCTGATGGCGCGTTGTCACCGGCCCTCGTCTCGCCCAAGGAATGTCACGAGTGCAGGGGAGGGGTACGACCCCGTGCCCGGCCGCCAACCGGCGGCCAACTTCTGGTCGGCAATACCGTCCTCTGCCCAGATGTGGCACGAATTCCTCGCCCACGGACTTCCGGTACCACTGGTGCCGGCCAACAAATCCCCGCATTCGCCCTGGCTGACCGAGAGCGCCTTGCGCGAGGTGACTGACTGAATGACCACGGGGCCGAGTGACCGGGCCAGGTGCTCGAGGTGGGTGCAACCTCGCGGACCGCCGAACAGGGTCTGGACTGCTCGGGTGTAGCCGCGGCCCACGCTGAGACCCACGAGGCCGGCGAACGCCGCTTCGATGGTCGGGCATTCGGTGTGGGGGAATGTGAACATCTCGGCGGTGGCACCGGTGATGGTCAGGTCGACCGTCCGGACCCGGACCCGTAACTCCATGTCGTGGACAGTTGCTACTGCACGTCCGTCTTCGGCCCACGGCCGCGAATCGGTCAAATGACCGACCACCAGCAGATCGTCGCCGTCGCCATAGGCCCGGTAGTCGATAGAGCGGCGATGGAGGGGCACCGAGCCGTCGGCGGGTGGAGGGACGCCGATCCCCACGACGTCCGTCAACGAACAGGGCCTAAAGGGAACGCTTGCGTCATGTGCACAGAAGGATCATGACCCGAGCCTGGGCCAGGGCCAAATCATCCGGCGGCGTGTCCGGTCACACGGACGTAATTACGAGTGTGTGATATCGTTAAAGCCCAGGTTGACCGTGAGGTTCGAGGTCACCGTGAACCTTTGATCGAGGTGGAGGATCCCATGGCCCGTCGCCCTAAGGAAACAATCGAGCCCCGTGCTCCGATTGGCCTGTCCACCGGACCGGCCGAGGGATTCCGAGGCACGCAGGTGTGCGCCATCGTGGGCATCACCTACCGCCAGCTCGACTACTGGGCGAGGACCGATCTCCTACGTCCGTCGCTGGTCGATGCCACCGGATCAGGCAGCCAGCGTCGATACTCGTACGGGGACGTCCTCGAGCTCAAGGTGATCAAGCGTCTGCTCGACGCCGGGCTCAAGCTCCAGCAGGCCCGCCAGGCTGTCGAGTGCCTTCGGGGTGACCTCGGCGTCGACCTGGCCTCAGCTCAGCTTGTACTGGCCGGTAGTCGCTCAATCCTTGCGACCTCCGACGGTGAGCTGGTCGACCTGCTGGCGGGCGGCCAAGGCGTCTTCAATGTGCTGCCGCTTTCCGGCGTGGTCTCCGAACTCGAAGCAGCCATTGTCGAGCTCACCTCGGCGGAAACCATTCCGGCAGTACGTCGGCCCGCTCCCGACGAGCGCCATCCGGCGGCGGCTTACCTGGCAGCGGGCGGGACCACCCGGTAGTGCGTTCGGATCTCGTTCACAACTCGGCCCGGAATCCCGGACATGGGGTCCGGTTCGCCCACGAGTCCGAACAACGGTTCGCCCGGATCTTGGA
>JAYVYR010000050.1:0-8918 GCA_043784065.1 Acidimicrobiaceae bacterium | reverse complement strand
CCGTGGCATCCAGCCGTCCCACCATCATGAAGAACACCAGAAGAAAGAAGGTCACATCAATCAGCGCCACCACGGTTTCGCGCTCCACCATCCGATGCGCCGAGCAGCCGCACCCCCCGGGACAAGTCCACACTTTCGAGGAGTGCGGCCGCCACCGTGGCAATGGCCGGTGTGGCGTCGACCGGACCTTCAAGGGTATGGCTTCGGGTGATCTGGGTGAAGTCGCCGAAACGGAGCTTGACGGTGACCGTCCGCGCCGCCCGGTCGGAGTTACGCAGGGCCGTGGCCGACGCATCGACCATCCGTTGGAGACGACGCTGCAACTCCTCGAGCTCCCACGAGTCTGACGAGAAGGTCTCCTCGTGACCGATCGATTTGGCCTCCTGGTCGGGCACCACCGGACGGTCGTCGATGGCACGAGACAGCTCGGACAGATGGCGGCCGACAGCATTTCCGAGGTACCGCTCCAGAGCCTCCGGCGGGACGGCAGCCAGTTCTCCCACAATCGTCACGCCGAGTGCGAGCAGGCGCTTTTCGGTGGCTGGACCGATGCCCCACAGCGCCCGCACCGGCATGGGGTGGAGGAAAGCCAACTCGACGTCGGCCGGCACGACTACTACGCCGGGCCCCGGCTCGATGCCCGTCAGCGAGGCCCGGGGCTTGGCTGCCTTTGACGCCAGTTTTGCCATCAATTTAGTTCGGCCCACTCCAACGGAGCAGGCAAGCCGCAATTCGGCAAGGACGCGATCACGTATGGCGAGAGCAATGGTCGATCCGCTCCCGAACAGGTGGACGGTCCCCGACACGTCGAGGAACGCCTCGTCGAGAGAAATCCCTTCGACCAGCGGGGTGTAGGACCCGAGGATGGCGTGGAGGCGTGTGCTCTCTTCGACATAACGGTGGAAACGCCCGTCCAAAAACACTGCATGAGGACACAGGCGCCGAGCCACCGAGGACGCCATGGCCGAGTGGATACCGAACCTCCGGGCCTCGTAGGTACAGGCTGCCACCACACCTCGGCTGCCGCTCCCTCCCACGATGACCGGCCTGCCGGCCAGCGCTGGATCGTCCAGTACCTCGACGGAGGCGAAGAACGAGTCCATGTCCACGTGGAGGATTACCCTGTCGACCGACTCCCCGTCCGGTCCAACACCGCTGGCCACCGACCTCGCTGCGGCGTGCGATGTCGGAAAGGAGCCCGTGATCACCCTCCGAGACGCAGTCTCCGGAACCCCTCGGCGCACGGCACGCCGGCACTGCGCCCGCCATCCTCGGCGGCCAACCTTACGGCCGAGGCTGCCCACTCCTCACCGTCGCGGAATTGGCTCCGATGACAGGCCACGGCTTCGCCTTTGGCATCGACTGTCGCCGAAATGTCAACCCACACATCGGGCTCGAGGGTCCCCGAAAGAAGCACGGTGGAGACGTGATGGGCTGGCCCAGCTCCGGGGAAGTAGTGGGGCATGGCCGCGGCCGGGGCCACGGCATCGAGGACGGCGAACCCGGTGATCCGGTGGTCTCGGTGATTGAAGTACTCCTGTCCGAAGAACACCGCGGTGGGATCAGGGCAGAGCACGATGTCCGGCCGGAGCCGGCGCACCACAGCCACCAGCGCCCCACGGAACGCCTCGTCGTCCACCAGTTCGCCGTCAGGGAGCCCCAGCATTTCTTGCCCGGTCAGACCGAGCACCTCGGCTGCCGCCGCTGCTTCTGCGATCCGGGTCTGGACTAGTTCGGCCGGAGCCAAGTCGGGGTCGGCGGTGCCCTTGCCACCGTCGGTGCAGATCAACGTGTGGACCTCACACCCGGCGGCAACCCAAGCGGCCAGGGTACCGCCACACGAGACGTCAGGATCGTCGGGATGTGCGTAGATGGCCAGGGCACGACATGGAACGTCGACGAGGAGTTCGGCCACTGCTCAGACTTCCGGGCGTTTCGGGGCGGTGGTCTTGGTCAGAAGGCCCACTTCCCGCCGGAAGTCATCGACGTCTTCGAAGCCCTTGTAGACGCTGGCGAACCGCAGGTAGGCGACCTCGTCGACCACTCGCAGGTGCTCGAGCACGGCGAGGCCGACTTGTTCCGAAGTGGCCTCCCAGCCCTCGACGCGCAGCTCTTCTTCTACCTCGCGCGCCACCACATCAAGTTGTCCCTCGGTCACCGGGCGATTCTTCGTGGCAGAGCGGAGCCCGTCGATGAGCTTTCCCCGGTCGAACGGCTGACGTAGTCCGGAGCGCTTGATCACCATCAATGGGATCTCGTCGATCCGCTCGAACGTGGTGTAGCGGTGGCCGCAGCCCGAGCACTGTCGACGTCGCCGGATGGCGGCTCCGTCCTCGGCCATTCTCGAATCTACGACGCGATCGTCGTCGGCCAGGCACCAGGGACAACGCACAGCCAGGAGGCTAGCGCCCACGGGATCGACCTCAGGTGGCCATGGTCGCTCGGTGGCCCAACTGCCGTCGGCCACTGATCAGGGAATGGCGACCAGTTCGCCAGGTACAACGCTTTCCGTGCCGAGTTGGGCGGCCAGTTGGGAGACCACGGGCCGGGGGTCGCCCGTCGGGTCCACCCGCTGGGCGATCGACCACAGGGTATCGCCAGCCCGCACGGTGTAGGTCCCGCTGTGGAGTTGGGCCGCCGAGACGGATCCGGTGGAGTGGGAGGCGCCACCGGATCCGCCCAGCGGAAGTGCGAGGAGACCCAGAGCCAGGCCCATCATCGCAAGCAGTGTCCGGCGCCGCCGGACTTCGACGGACACCCGACGTCGGGGACCATGCACCAGAACTTCGGACCGGTCGTCCGCGTCGCCGAGCTGACGTTGCCGGGCACCCCGCCGCTCGGGCGCCTGAATCAGTTGAAGTTCAGGTCGGCCCGGGCGAGTCAGTTCGTCGGTCAGGTACTCCGGGAGAGATGAAGTGAGAAGCGCAGTCATCGGGACGTCCTTCTTGTTGTCATTCCGGTTGCCAGGCCGGCCGTTGCACCGTTAGTCGGTGTCGGAGACGTTGTATCCGGCGGGTGTGACACCACCAGGAGCGTCGTCCTCCGGACTTCGTGCTTCGAACCTCTGTTCGCCATGGCAACATCCCATCACGAACACCTGTTCGCTGTCAATAGGTTTTTCGAACAGATGTTTGCTTCCAGCTCGCTCCGGGGCTACCTTCATGCAAACAGACGTTCGCACCTAGGTGTGACACGACTACCGACCAGACAGCGGAGGGACCCCATGGCCCAGGTACTGAGCACCAAGCGGAAGCAGATCCTCGACTGCATCTCGGAGTCGGTCCGAGGCCGGGGCTACCCCCCCTCGGTTAGGGAGATCGGCGGGTCGGTCGGCCTGGCCTCCTCCTCCACCGTTCATGCCCATCTCGCCGTGCTCCAGCGTGAGGGCTACCTGCGGCGGGATCCCACCAAGCCCCGGGCGATCGAGGTCTGCTACGACCCTTCGTCCAAGGTGATCATGGACTCCCGGCCGATCCGCCACGTCCCGCTGGTCGGTGACGTCGCCGCCGGCACCGGTGTCCTGGCCCAAGAGAACATCGAGGAGCTGTACCCGCTGCCTGAGGACTTCACCGGCACGGGCACTCTCTTCATGCTGCGGGTCACGGGTGACTCGATGATCGACGCCGGCATCCACGAAGGCGACTTCGTCGTCGTCCGTCAGCAACCGGAGGCACAGCAGGGTGACATCGTGGTGGCCGGCATTCCTGATGACGAGGCAACCGTGAAGTCGTATGGGACCAAGGACGGAAAGATCGTGCTGACTCCGGCCAATCCCCGTCTCTCTCCTATGATCTTCGACCCGGCCGAAGTCACCGTGTATGGCAAGGTCGTCACCGTCATGCGACGGCTGTAGGAAAGGCCGACTAGCTACAACCAGCCGAGCCCCCGGAACTCGACGATCCTGTCAGCCGGGTGACAGGGCACACTCCCGACAGAGCTCACCTGTCCGGCGTGGTGACCCCGATCGGTGTCATATCCGGGTACCGAAGGCCGCTCGAGGCATCCGGAGGGAAGGCCTCGTCGATGGCCACCAGATCGGCCGGATCGAGGACGACCTCGATGGCGGCAATATTCTCTGCTAGGTAGCTGCGGCGTTTGGTACCCGGAATCGGGACCACGTCGTCACCTCGGGACAGGACCCATGCCAGGGCCAATTGGCCCGGTGTGCACCCTTTGGCTGCGGACAACTGCCGGACCCGGTCGACCAACTCGATGTTGCGAGAGAAGTTCTCACCCGTGAAGCGAGGTAAGTACCTGCGGAAGTCCCCCTCGGTGAAGTCGTCGGGCGAGGTGATCTGCCCAGTCAGGAAGCCACGACCGAGTGGGCTGTAGGCCACGATGCCGATGCCCAGTTGGCGGGCGGTCGGTACCACGTCGGCCTCGATGTCACGGCTCCACAACGACCATTCGCTCTGGAGTGCGGCAATGGGGTGCACGGCAGTCGCCCGCCGGAGGGTGTCCGGCCCCGCCTCCGACAGTCCCAGGAACCGGACCTTGCCCTCGGCCACCAATTCGGCCATGGCCCCGACCGTCTCCTCGATCGGCACGGATCCATCGGTACGGTGCTGGTAGTAGAGATCGATGTGGTTGACATCCAGTCGCTTCAATGACGCTTCGCATGCTTCGCGCACATAGGCGGCGTCGCCTCGGTACGAGCGCACCCGAGGGTCGGCGGTGCGCACGATCCCGAACTTTGTGGCCAGGATCAACTCGTCCCGGCGGCCGCGGATGGCCCTACCGACAAGCTCCTCGTTGGTAAACGGCCCGTACATATCGGCGGTGTCGAAGAAGGTGACGCCCAGGTCGAGCGCCCGGTGGATGGTGGCCACCGACTCTGTTGCATCGCCGGCCCCATAGAACTCGCTCATGCCCATGCATCCGAGTCCCTCCGCCGATACGACGAGACCGGACCTGCCCAGCTCACGCGGGTGGAGTGTCATGTGCTGACCCTAACCACCGCTGCCGGACGCTGCCCCACCCTCGGCCGATCGCGTACGCGTCGAGCCGGTCCGAGCAGCCGCTCAGCCTCGCAGGAGCGTGTCGAGTACCCGGGCAGCGCCCTGAAGTTCCTGCTCGCTCACGTGCTCGCCAGGGGTGTGGGCCAGGAGCGGGTCGCCCGGGCCGAAGTTGACCGCTGGCACGCCGTGGGCCCAAAACGAGGCCACGTCGGTCCAACCCACCTTGGCCCGGGCCGGGGCCCCGCTGGCCGCCACAAGTGCGCCGAGCGACGGGTGGCCGAGCGACGGAGGCGCCCCGTTCGAGGCGTCCAGCAATTCCCAGTGGTCGCCCGGTTCAAGAAACGGGGCCAGTAGCTCCCGCACCGTCGACTCGGCCTGCTCCGCCGTTCGGTCAGGCGCGAAGCGATGGTTGACCACGATGACGGCCTCATCGGGTAGGACATTGCTGGCCACACCGCCTTCGACGGACACCACCTGGAGCTGCTCGGCGTACTCGCAACCGTCGATGACCGGTCGGCGTACCTCGAACGCGGCAATGGCAGTCAACAGGGGGGCCAGCCGGTGGACGGCGTTGCGGCCGGCATGGGGTCGGGCGGTATGGGCTCGCCGTCCGGCCAGTCGGATCCGCACCCGCAGCGTCCCCTGACACCCGGCCTCGACCATCCCGCAGGTCGGCTCGCCCAAGATGGCGGCGTCGGCAGCGAGCAGGTCGGGTCGTTCGGCCCACAGATAACCGAGCCCGTTGAACTCTTGGGCCACTTCCTCGCCCGCGTAGAAACACCACGTCACATCCACAGCTGGCTCGCTCAACATTCCGGCCAGGTGGAGAAATACGGCCAGCCCACCTTTCATGTCGGCCGCACCCAAGCCGAACAGGGTGGTGCCCTCGAGGCGGGGCTCGTCGTTGCCTTCAGCCGGGGGAACGGTGTCGAGGTGACCGGCCAGAAGCACCCGCCGGCTCCTGCCCAGTTGCGTGCGGGCCACCACGTTGTCACCCACCCGCTCCACTTCCAGCCACGGACAGAGCTCTAGTGCGGCCTGGACCGCATCGGCCATGGCTTGCTCGTGGTGGCTGACGGACGGGATCCCGACAAGTGCCGTGGCCAGCCCCAGCAGGCCATCGGGCATGTCCGTCGTCAACGGACCGACCGGATCACGTCGATACCCCGTGGGTTCGCAGGATGTCGTTCAGCTGGGCCTTGTCGTGGCGCTGGCCTTCGGTGAGCCGCTTCAGTACCAGCACGCACGGCAGGTAGAACTCGCCCCCCGGGAACTCCCGACGACGTGACGCCTGTACGGCCACCGACCACGGCGGCACATGGCCCCGCCCAAGTTCGTTGCCGGTATCGGCGTCGATCACCGGGATCGACGGATTAAGGATGGTCCCCTCCCCCACCACCGAGCCGCGCCCCACCCTGGCGCCCTGGGTGATCATGCTGCGGCTGCCGATCATGACCTCGTCCTCGATGATGACGGGGGCGGCCTGGGCCGGTTCTAGAACGCCGCCGATCCCGACACCGCCCGACAGATGGACGTTCTCGCCGATCTGAGCGCAGGATCCGACGGTGGCCCAGGTGTCGACCATGGTGCCAGCACCCACGCGTGCGCCGATGTTCACGTAGCTGGGCATACAGATGACACCCGGTGCGAGGTACGAGCCCCACCGGGCCGAGGCCCCGGGGACGACCCGGACGCCGGACGCCGCGTACCCGCGCTTCAGCGGCAACTTGTCGGCAAATTCGAACGGGCCAACCTCCATGGTCTCCATCGAACGGAGGCGGAAGAGGAGCAGGATGGCGTGCTTGAGCCACTGGTGGACTACCACCTCGTCACTCACCGGGTCGACCTCGGCTATTCGGGCCTCGCCTGAATCGAGCAGATCGATTGCCGCAGTCACCACAGCGAGGGCATCGGTGTCCACCGCTGACAGGCCGGGGGCGCGATGCCATAGGGCCTCGACCTGGTTCGCCAGATCGGCATCGACTGCGGACTGCGCTGGATTGGCCATGCCCAGACGCTACTTGCCGGTTCATGCTGATCGGAGTGGCTACCGGTGGCAGCCCCACCCGGAGCGCCCCGATCACGACCGCGACGTCAACCGATCGGCGACGAGCTCGAGCCGTTCCATCGGTTGCACCACTGCCACCCGCACGTAGCCGTTGCCGTCTGGGCCGTACAGTTCGCCCGGGCTGACCAGGAGGCCTGCCTCATCGGCCAGCCACCCGCACGCCGCCCAGCCGTCGACGAACCGTTGGGGCACCGGCACCCACAGATAGAAACCGCCGGCCGGCTGGTCGACCGGCAATCCGGCTTCGGACAGTGCCCCGGCCATGAACCGAAGTCGTTCGTCGTAACGCTTGCGCTGGTCGTCCACGTGCGAGTCGTCGTCCAGGGCAACTACAACACCGGCCTGGACTGGGCCGGGCACCATCAGGCCGGCATGGCGCCGAACGTCGAGGAGGTACGTCACCAGCTCCGCATCGCCGGCATAGAAACCGGCCCGCACGCCGGCCAGGTTGGATCGTTTGGACAGCGAGTGGACGGCCACCACTCCCTCGGTGCCTGATTCGAGGATCGTCCGGGGCGGCCCGTTCCAGGTGAACTCGGCATAGCACTCGTCCGACAGCACCGGGATGCCCCGTCGGCGTCCCCAGTGGGCCGTCCGTTCCAGGTCGGTGAGCAGCCCGGTCGGGTTCGCGGGCGAGTTGACCCAGATCAGAAGGGCCCGCTCGGCGTCCGCCGGGTCGATGGCATCCAGGTCAAGGCCCCCACCGGGTAGTTCCGGCACTGGCACACTGCGGGCTCCGGCCAACGTGGCACCCATGGCATAGGTCGGGTAGGACACCGCCGGGTAGAGGACGGTGTCGCGGTCGGGGGTCCGCAATCGGAGGAAGTGGGCCGTCGTGGCCACGAACTCCTTGGTGCCGACGCAGGCGGCCACACCGCCCTCGGGATCGACTGTCACTCCGAACCGTCGGGCCATCCATCTCGCCGCGGCCTGCCGGTAGCCGGGTGACCCGGGCGACGTCGGATAGCCCCGCTCGGTTCCCGATGTTGCCATGGCCTCCAGGACAGCGTCTGGCGGAGCGTCGCACGGCGTGCCGATGGAGCAGTCGACCAGGCCGCCGCGGTCCGTGAACCGCTCGAATGCCCTGGCTCTCGCCCCGTTGAGCCGCTCATAGGGATAGGGCGGCGGCGTGAAACCGACCGCACCCCCTTGGGAAACCACGCCGTCGCCTGTCGTACCGGATCCCGTCACGAGGCCAGGAACTCCGCAAACCGGGCCTTGCCGGCCTCATCGAGCACCACCTGGATCCGGGTGGCAGTAGCACCGGCCTTCTCGCCGACGATCTCCCCTTCGCGGTGGACGGCGGCCAGCACGTCGCCACGCGCCCACGGAATTTCGAGCTCCACCACCCGATCACCCACCCGGAGACGGTCGCCGATGGTGATCAGCAACTCTTCGACTCCCACGCCCGTCCGTGCCGAAATGAGCACGGATCCGGGATGGGCGGCCAGCAGGTTCCGAGCCTCTTCGCCCGATTCGTCGTCGCCGGTTCCGAGGGCATCGGCCTTGTTGACCACCAGCAACTCCGGCATGGAGTCGGCCCCGATTTCGGTCAGTACCGCATGCACGGCATCGATCTGCCCCTCGAGGTCCGGGGCAGACCCGTCGACTACATGGACGATGAGATCGGACTCGAGCACCACTTCGAGGGTGGACCGGAACGCCTCCACCACTTGGTGGGGCAATTTGCGCACGAACCCGACAGTGTCGGTCAACAGCACGGTCTCGCCGCCCGGCAGGTCGAACTTCCGGGTCCTCGGATCGAGGGTGGAGAACAGCCGGTTCTCGACCAGGACGTCGGAGTCGCACAGCCGGTTCAGCAGGGTCGACTTGCCGGCGTTGGTGTAGCCCACCAGCGACACAGTGCGCTGCCGGCCTCGCTGGCGGCCCCG
>JAYVYR010000049.1:0-9127 GCA_043784065.1 Acidimicrobiaceae bacterium | reverse complement strand
GCAACCGACACCGCACCCTCGAAGGCGGCGTCATCGCTGCGGGGAACGACCCGCGTTCTCACCGGAACCGGATCACCCGGTGGATGGGAGCCGGCGATGGCAATCAGACGTTCCCGAACCTGGCTCGGACTCTCCTCCGGTCCGTCCACCACTGTGGCCCATTCGGTGCCATCGGCCTCCCGGCAGTAAAGGGTGGCCGGAACTACCAACACAGCTGGAGCGGAGCGGTCAAAGGGGAGAGCACCGAACGCAAGGACGGCACGCAGAGCAGACATGCCCTCCAGGAGCCGGTCGTCACACTCGAGCGCGGCCAGATCGGCCAACGCCCGGTCGACACCGGTCGGGTCAGCCAGGCCGTCGGGAAGGTTGATCGTGACGGCCGTCCCCAAACCGACCATGATCCGGCCGGCGGCGGCCAGCAGAATCCTGTCGTCACCGGCCAGGGCGAACGGGTCGATGGCCCCGCCTGCCGGAAGCAAGAATCGACGAGCGGCGTTCCTGGCTCGGTCGCCCTGCGCCGGGGCGCCAGAGCGTCGGGTGCAGGCCGAGGCGGTATCGGTCATGGACGTCCGATCCGAGTGGCGGTGATGAGCTGACTCAGGCCACCCCACAGTGCGCGCCGGTTGACAGCGGAGAACCCGGCCTCGACCAGCATGGTCCGTAGTTCCTCCGTGGACGGTAGGTAGGCCGTCGACTTCGGGAGGTATTGGTAGGCGGAACGGTCAGACAGCAAGCCGCCGATGACCGGCACCACCTTGCGGAACCAGATGCGATGGCCGGTGCGCAGGAGGCCGGATTCAGGCTCGGACACCTCGAGCAAGCTGATCCGTCCGCCAGGTCGTACGATCCGCCCGAACTCGTGAAACACGGCCTGCAGTTCAGTGAAGTTGCGCAAGGCGTAACCGCAGGTGATGCCGTCGAACGAGGCGGTCGCTACGGGTAGATGGGCACCATCGGCCTGGGTCAGGGGGAGACCGGTCCTGTTGGCGGCGAGCATCCCCCACGACAGGTCCATCCCAACGGCCCGATGGCCGTCGTCCACCAAGAGTTTGAGGAAATCACCGGTGCCGCAGGCCAGGTCGAGCACGGTGGTTCCAGATGGCAATCCGAGGGCCTTCAGCGATTGCTTCCGCCAGCGGACGTCGAGGCCGAAGGTCATGGTCCGATTGACCAGGTCGTAGCGGGGGGCGATGGCGTCGAACATCGAGCGGACCAGCACGGTCTTGTCAGCCCCCGTGGGCAGGTCGACCTCTCGAGCACGAGCCGCCGCCTCGAGGGAGATGACGTCGGTCGACGGGCCGGCGCGCCCTTGATCAGCTGCGGTCATCGGCTCGACCTCGTCGCCTCAACGGGTACGACGGGATTTGGAGCAGCATCGAGCCGATCCGGGTCGGACCTGTCTGATCGGATCCGATCCCACACTGCCTCACGTTCCTCTTCCGAACCCTCGCGTTCGACGTAATCAAGAGCGACTCGAACCAGGGTACGGGTGAAATGGTGGCCCACCAGAGTAGTTACTGCAGGGAGCAACTCGGCGTAGGCCTGCAGCAGCCCATCGACCGCCGGATCGCCTGTGTGGTCGGCTGAGGGATCGATGGTGTCGTCGCCATGAGCGAGGGCGTCAGGACGGACCCCAGCCCGTAGCGGCTCTCGGATGTGGCGGGCGAACATCTCGACAGCGTGGCGGGCCGTGGCCTCGGTCGCCTCGCTGTGGCGTCGAGCCAGATCGAGCAGGTCAGTAAGCGGGATGCCCCATTCGAGCAGCCGGAGACCGGCTTGCGAGGCGGCGACATCTGCTTCGGTATAGCGGGGCTGGCCGGCCACGCGGGTTGGGATGAGGAGTCCCTCGGCCTCCAGGGCCTTCAGCAGTGCCAGGGGCATGGCGGTGCGAGTGGCCAACTCGTCGAGCGAGTAGGTGTGCTCGGCGAAAGCAGCGGGGGAGCGAACCACGTCACCTGGTACGTCATCGGAGGCCGTGGACAGTCCGGAAAGCTGGCCGAGGAGCGCTTCGTCCGCCGCATCGAGTTGCCCGGAGACCAACCGCGAGATGGTGGCCAATGTGAAACCCCGCTGTTGGAGGTTCCGGATGCGAGTCAGGCGCTCGAGATGCTCATCGCCGTACCAGGCGATCCTGCCCTCACGCCGGGGTGGGGACAGTAGGCCTTTGGACTGGTAGTACCGGATGGTATCCACCGACACGTCGGCCTGCCCCGACAACTGCTCAACCCGTATCTCCATAGGGCCATTCTAGGAGTGTGTGCTCACATTGTCGGAGCAGACGCGCCAATGGTGACATTGAGCAGGGATTACGCAGGAACCTGCCGACCGCCCGACCGACCGCCCGCCCTGGTCGGAACGTCAGGCGTAGTAGCGGTAGACCACCTGGGCGACGCAACTGGGCTTGGCTGCATCCTCACATTCGAGAGTCAGGTCGAGCGTCACCTGGACCCCGCCGGTCACGTCTTCGACCCCGGCTACGGCCACGCCGACCCGAAGTCTGCTCCCCACCATCACCGGCGAGGGGAAACGGACCTTGTTGCAGCCGTAGTTGACGCCCATCGAGATGCCGTCGACCTGGAGTACCTCGCCCAGGAACACCGGCGCCAGGGCCAAGGTCAGATAGCCGTGGGCGATGGGGCCGCCGAAGGGACCGTTCTTGGCCGCCTCGGGGTCCACGTGAATCCACTGATGGTCACCGGTGGCGTCGGCGAACAGATTGACCTGGGCCTGGTCGATGAGATGCCACTCGCTGTAGCCGAGGTGTTGCCCGATCAGGTCCTTGAACGATTCGATGCCGTGCACGGTGGTAGCCATAGCCAGACTGTAGGGGAGCGGGAACCGGTCGACCACTGGGGTCCGATCCCCAGCCACCTGGAGGCTCCACCTCCGGCCATCGGTAGGTGAGGCACGCCTACGAGTCGGGAGCAGTGCGTCCTCACCGGGCTGCGGTCGCTACGATCGTCGACGTGTACGAGGAACACCAGCACCGCAACATCAGCGGAGGCGGCGCCCGTGCGGCCGTGTTCGGAATCAGCGACGGACTGGTGTCCAACGTCTCGTTGATCCTCGGCATGGCCGGTGCCCATGCGTCGGCCGGATCGGTCCGCCTGGCCGGAGTAGCTGGGCTCATCGGCGGTGCCTTCTCCATGGCCACGGGCGAGTACGTGTCGATGCGGGCCCAGTCCGAACTGATGGAGCGCGAACTCGATGTCGAGCGCCAGGCCATCCTCGCCGACCCGGAGGATGAACGGCGGGAGCTCGAAGCGTTGTATCGCAGCCGTGGGGTCGAGCCCGACATGGCTGAAGAACTCTCGGTCAAGATGATGCGGGACCCTGACCTGGCCCTCGAGACCCATGCCCGCGAGGAGCTGGGCTTCGTTCCTGGCGACACGGGCAAACCGCTCGAGGCAGCCCTGTCGTCATTCGTGATGTTCGCCATCGGGGCACTGATTCCTCTGCTGCCGTGGCTGATCACGGACGGCACCACGGCAACACTGTGGACGATCGTGCTTGGGGCGGTGGCCTCGATAGCCGTAGGTGCAGCGCTGTCGTTCTTTACCGGTCGGTCGTGGCTGTGGTCGGCGACCCGTCAACTCCTAATTTCCGGGGCTGCGGCCGGCGTCACCTACTCGATCGGCCACGTGATCGGCTCCGGCTGACGGGAGGGCATGTCGAGTTGTGGGCGGTTCCTGCGTCGTCTGTCCGAAGGGCACGACCACCGACACTCTGACATAGGACCGGTCGACGTGATCGGTAGCCATCCCCATCGATGTGTACAGCCCGACTGCCGCGACATTTGCCGCGTCGACATATAGCATTCCGCCACGGATCCCTTGGGAGGCCAGCCAGGCGAACCCGTCCTCGGTAAGCGCCCGACCCCAGCCCCGCCCGTGGAATTCGGGATCGACACCGATCACGTAGATCTCGCCCACGGCGGAAGACGCCGCACCGTGCACTTTCGTCCAACACGAACCGGCGATGCGTCCGTCGACCTCCAGGACACGGAATCCTTGGGGATCGAACCAGGCCTCGGCCTCTCGGGCCTCCAACGTAGCGAGGTCCCACCGACCCTGTTCGGGATGACCGTCGAAGGCCCGGTTGTTCTGGAGGAGCCAGTCGGCTTCGTCCCGGCCGACCCGGAATGCTCGGGTGGCCACCGAAGCGTCGGCCCGGTTGGTGGGGCGCCCGGGGTGGGCAGCCAGCGGTAGCGGACAGCGGAGCTGGAGCAGGTCCCGCTCGGTGGAGAATCCCCTGGCCGTGGCACGTGCGTCGTCGGCGTCCGAGGCGTGGTTCACCCACCAGCGGAGGGATCCGCCTCCGGACGCGGCAAACTCGGACAGTGCGGCATCGACAAGGCTGTCGAGCAGGGATTCGGCGAGAGCAGAATCGTCAAGGTCGGGGAGAACCACCGCTTCCAGGGTGGGCATTCGGCCATCGCGCGGCCCGTCGATCTGAGCCCAGCCAACGAGCTCGGAGTGGCCCGGGCGCCGGGCGGACACACCCATCACTGGAGCGGAGCGGACGTTGCAGGCGGCATGGTCGAGGGCTCTGAGGCGATCCTCGCTCAGTCCGGGCCGACCTGTCATCGCTTCGATGCGGGCCACCAGGTCACCCACCGCTGCCGAGACCGTCGGGTCGACCACGGCCCACACGTTCAGATCCAGCGCCTCCACGGGCCACAATCTACTGGGGTTGATCCAGACCGGTAGTGTCCGCACATGGCCCGACCCCGGACCCCGGCCGGACGGGCCCGGGAGACCAATCACCGCCTCGGCGAGCTGTTTCCTGGCACGTCCGCTGAACTATGCGCGCTCGACTACGCCGATGCTTTCCAGCTCCTGGCAGCCACCATCTTGTCGGCACAGTGCACCGACGAACGGGTCAATCGCACCACGCCTGACCTCTTCGCCCGTTTTCCCGTCGCTTCTGCTCTGGCAGGTGCACCGGTGGAGGAGGTCGAGGCGCTGATCCGGCCGACGGGCTTCTTCCGAGCCAAAACCCGCAACCTCATCGGTATGGCCACTGCCGTCGTGGAGCGGTTTGACGGTGTGGTGCCGACTCGGATGGAGGACCTGGTGACGCTGCCCGGCGTCGGACGCAAGACGGCCAATGTCGTCCGCAGCGTGGCGTTCGACCTGCCGGGACTGCCGGTGGATACTCATGTCCAACGTCTGTCGCTCCGGCTGGGCTTCACTGAGGAGACCGATCCGGTCAAGGTCGAGCACGTCCTGAACGCCATGGTGCCTGCCTCCCGTCGGGGGATGTTCAGCTTGAGGCTGATCCTCCATGGACGGGCAACGTGTCGGGCCCGTTCACCCCAGTGTGCCTCCTGCGCGTTGGCAGATTTCTGCCCATCGGTCTCGCTGGCCGGCCCCGCCACTCGACGCGCGATCAGGCGGCGGACCGAGCGGTGAGGCGATCGCAGTCGATCGGCTGTGATTCGTCCGACCCCGATCCCCTCGCCGGTACAGATGCCTGCGGAACACCTGATTGCATTTCCGACGACCCTGATCGTTGCACCGCCCGTGGAACGAGGGAATTCGTAGTTTGACCCGACTTACATGACGATTTTCGTTTCTGCCGGGCGGTTACCGGAACTTCTCGTCGTAGATGACTGGCATTTTCTGGTCATTTGTGATGAGATTGCCTGTGGACCAGTTCCCGCCAACTGGTTCCACAGAGTAGGGATCGGGATCCGCCGCCCGACCTGCTCGCGCAAAGGCACCCTCAGGGGTGCCTTTGCCGCGTCCGGGCGCAACTGCATCGGCCAGTCTTCCCGGGATGTCATCCTGCGTTCACCGGTCGGCCGCCTGGCGGTCACCGAAGGTGGATCCGGCGAAGTACTGGGTCAACGGCGCCGGAGGGTGAGGGCGAGACGGGACAGTCGCCGGTTGGCGCTCGTCAGTGACCGCTCGATGGCGAACAGTTCCCGGGTCGTCTCTTCGTCCTTTGCTGAATCAGCCGACTCAGCGTGGACCGTCACTCGACGGGTGAGTTCGTCGAGCGCGGTGGCGAGCGAGGACAGTTCAGCAGAGGTGGCGGCCATGTCCTGATCATTCCACCCCGTCATCGGTTACGACGAAGTCGGGCGATGGCTGCCGGCAACCCCGGAGGGGCACCCGCGCACGTCCGGTAACATCGTCAGGCCATGAGCCTTCGTCGAATCGACCTCCGCGGTTTCACTGGCGACCGTCAGGAGCTCGCCGACCACCTCCCCCGACCCGTGGACGAGCAGGTCCGTTCGTCCGACGCGGTGGCCGCCATCCTGGCCGATGTCCGGGCAAACGGCGACGAGGCACTGCTGCGCCTGACCGCCACCTTCGACCAGGTCGACCTGGACTCGGTGCGGGTACCGGCCGAAGACCTGACAGCAGCGCTCGACCGCATCCCTGACGACCTGGCCGAGGCGCTCGATGTGGCCCACGACAGGATCCTGGCGTACCACTCCCATGAAGCGGGCGACGCCCCTGACGACTTCACCAACGCTGGTGTGACCGTCCGCCATCTCATCCGTCCAGTGGCCCGGGTCGGTTGCTACGCCCCGGGCGGCCGGGCCCGCTACCCGTCGACGGTGTTGATGTGCGCGGTGCCGGCCCAGGTGGCCGGGGTCGGGGAAATTGTGCTCTGTGTACCGCCAGGTCCTGACGGACACATCGATGATGCCACGCTGGCGGCGGCAGCCGTAGCAGGGGTGACGGAGGTGTATTCGGTGGGCGGGGCCCAGGCCATCGCCGCTATGGCCTTTGGGACCGAGTCGATCAGCGCAGTGGATGTCATCGTCGGTCCGGGCAACCGTTACGTGGCCGAGGCCAAGCGCCAAGTATCCGGTGTGGTCGGCGTGGCCTCGGCCTTCGCCGGCCCATCCGAGGTGGTGGTGATCGGCGGGCCCGACACGCCGCCAGAATTTGCCGCCATCGACCTGGTCGTCCAGGCCGAGCACGGTCCCGACGGACTGGCCTGGCTGATCACGTGGTCCGAGGAGCTCGCTGATCTGGTCGACGCCGCCGTCGACCGGATCGTCGCCGACTCGCCTCGACGAGCCGACCTCGAGGCGTCCCTGGGTGCCGGGGGCTACGCCGTGCTGGTCGATGGTCCCAAGCAGGCCTGTGCCGTGGCCAACGTGGTGGCGCCCGAGCATCTGGAGATCCTTACCCACGATGCCGGCTCCCTTCTCGGGAACATTCAGTCGGCCGGAGCGGTATTCCTCGGGGTAAACGCTCCTGCCAGCGTGGGCGACTACCTGGCCGGCCCGAACCATGTGCTGCCCACCAACCGGACGGCGCGATTTGCCAGCGCCCTTCGGGTGGACGACTTTCGCAAGCACATCCACGCCGTCAGCATGAACGACGCAGCCATCAGCGCGCTCGGACCCCACATCGTGACCCTGGCCACGACCGAGGGCCTGCCGGCCCACGCCCAGTCGGTGCAGCTCCGATGGCAGCAGTAGGGGCGGGGGCGGGCGACGGTCCGGTTCTGCCGGCTGTCCGCCCGGACCTCGAGGCCCTCGTCGGCTACCACTCAGCCCAGGTCGACGTCGAGGTGCGTCTCAACACCAACGAATCGCCGCTTCCCCCGCCCGAGCAATGGCTCGAGGCATTGGCCGACGAGGTGCGTGGCATCGCATTCAACCGCTACCCCGATCGCCAGGCAACCGCCCTGCGCATCGCCCTGGCCGCCAGCCATGGCGTCACCATCGACGAGGTGTTCTGCGCCAACGGTTCCAACGAGGTCTTGCAATGTCTGCTGCTGGCCTATGGCGGCCCGGATAGGACTGCGGCCCTGTTCGAGCCGACGTACACCCTCCACAGCCACATCGCCCGGATCACCGGCACCGCGGTGGCGGCCGGGGCGCGGCGAGACGACTTCGCCCTCGACCTCGGCACTGTCGCCGACGTGTTGCTGGCTGCTGGGCCGGCCCTGACCTTTCTCTGCTCACCCAACAATCCGACGGGCCGGGCCGATACGCTTGACGAGATCACCTCCGTGGCCCGCCTCGCACCTGGGCTGTTGGTGGTCGACGAGGCCTACGGCCAGTTCGCACCCTCGTCGGCCCTCGAGTTGAAGCGCCGGAACCCCGAAGAGACCCGGCACGTGGTCGTGGTCCGGACCTTTTCCAAGACGTGGTCGATGGCCGGTGCACGCCTCGGCTATCTGGTGGCCGACCCCGAGGTGGTTGCGGCATGCGAATTGGTCGCACTGCCCTACCATTTGGACGCGGCCAAGCAGGCGGCTGGTCGCCTGGCCCTCGGCTACGTGGACGAAATGGAACGCCGGGTGGTGGTCATCGCCGAGGAGCGCGGCCGGATCGCCAGTGCCTTTGCCGACCTACCGGTGGAGTCCTGGCCCTCGGACGCCAACTTCCTGCTGTTCCGGCCTACGGCCAAGGCGGCAACCGAGGTGTGGGCGGATCTCGTGGCGTCCTCGGTGCTCGTGCGAGACTGTTCGACGTGGCCGGGCCTCACGGGATGCCTGCGGGTAACGGTGGGGCTCCCCAAGGAGAACGAGCGGTTCCTGGCCGCCCTGACCGAAAGCCTGCAATGAACGCACCAACGCCTCCATCGTCGCCCGGCCCTGCTGGCCTTTCCACCGGCGCAGGACCGACACGCCGTCGTGCAGCCCGGGTTTCCCGCGCCACCAAGGAGACTTCGATCGAAGTCGAAGTCGACCTCGACGGTACCGGCGCCACCGAGATCACCACTGGCCTGCCGTTCTTCGACCACATGCTGCAGCAACTCGGCAAACACAGCGGGATCGACGTCCGGGTGGCCGCTGTGGGCGATCTCGATGTCGATGCCCACCACACGGTGGAGGATGTCGGGATCGCCTTGGGTGGGGTTCTAGGCGAGGCGCTCGGTGACAAGGCCGGTGTGCGTCGCTTCGCCTCGATCTCCCTTCCCCTGGACGAGGCACTGGTCGATGTGGCACTCGATCTGTCCGGTCGCCCGTTCCTGGCCTACGCCCTCGAGTTTCCTGCCGACACCGCGGGTCTCGGTTCACCACCGTTCGACCCGCAGCTTGCCGAAGAGTTTTGGCGCGCCTTCGCCACGGCCGCCGCCCTCACCCTGCACATCCGACTGGTGACGGGCAAGAACACCCATCACATCCTCGAAGCCTCGTTCAAGGCGGT
>JAYVYR010000048.1:0-17519 GCA_043784065.1 Acidimicrobiaceae bacterium | reverse complement strand
AGTGCCTGGCGACCGGTTTCGGCGCGGGCCCGATGGGAGAACTGGCCGCCACCGCACGCCGTGCACACGTCAACCCCGCCGACCATTCGGGCACCGGCCACAGTTACTGCGGCCGTCACCCCGGCCGCCAGGTCGAGCGCCGGACTGCCGTCGGTGGTGGTGCCCCGGACAGTGGGCCCATAGGCCGCGGCCACGTTGGCGATCCCGGCCACCGCGAATTCGTAGCAGGGAGTGTGGATACAGGGGCCCAAGGCAGCAGTCACGTCAGTGGCACCCAAATCCCGCATCCGTTCGACCGCCTGCTCGATCACGCCATCGATCAGCCCGCGCCAGCCGGCGTGCACAGCCCCGAAGATCCCCTCGGGGCTGGAGAGGGCGAGGGGGCCGCAGTCGGCGGTCAGGACGCACAGGGCGACACCGGGCGTAGGCGACACCATGGCGTCGCCTACGCCGAGAAACCACAGTGTCGGCGCTCCACTAGGACCACCGGGAGAGACCTCCCACGAGACGGAACGGACCTCGGACCCGTGCACCTGGGTCTGCCAGCACACCCGCTCGATGGTGTCTCCGGTGACCTGGCCGAGGTCGGCTGCGAATTCGGCCAACGCTCTGCCGTCATCCGGGCCTTGGCCCGTCGGCCGCAGGTCGCCCCTGGACGCGTCCGACCAGGCGGCATGGACATTGCCGTCCAGGGTGCAGATGGTGGCGCCGGATACCAACGCCACGGCGTAGGTCAGCGCAGAAACGAGGGGACGTCGAAGTCGTCGTCGCCCAGGTCGAGGTCGTCGTCAGCCGGTGTGGCGAAGATGTCCTCATGGGCTGTTTCGGCGCCGAGTACCCGGCTGCGGGACTCGTCCCGGCCAGTCGACTCGGGTGCGGCCGCTCCGCTACGCGCAGGGGTCGAAGCCTCCCACCGTTCGAAGCCGGCGGCGATCACGGTCACCCGGACCTCCTCGCCCATGGCCTCGTCGATCACGCTGCCGAAGATGATGTTGGCGTCCGGATGGGCAACGCCGTGGATGATTTCGGCCGCCTCGTTGACCTCGAACAGACCAAGGTCGGGGCCCCCGGCGATGTTGAGCAGAATGCCCCGGGCGCCTTCGATGGAGGCCTCGAGCAGCGGGCTGGTGATGGCGGCCCGTGCCGCGTTGACCGCCCGGCCCTCGCCGGTGGCCGAGCCGATTCCCATGATGGCCGTGCCGGCATTGGCCATGATCATCTTTACGTCGGCAAAGTCGGTGTTGATCAGGCCCGGAATGGTGATCAGGCTGGTGATGCCCTGGACGCCCTGCATCAGGACTTCGTCGGCCATCTTGAAGGCGTTGACCATCGACGTCTTCTCGTTCGACACGGTCAGTAGCCGGTCGTTAGGGATGATGATGAGGGTGTCGACCTTCTCTTTCAGGTTCTGGATGCCCTGCTCGGCCTGGACCGAGCGTCGACGACCCTCGAAGGTGAACGGGCGTGTGACCACGCCGATCGTCAGAGCACCGAGGCTCTTGGCGATCTCGGCCACCACCGGGGCAGCGCCGGTTCCGGTTCCACCGCCCTTGCCGGCGGTGATGAAGACCATGTCCGCACCTTTCAGCGCCTCTTCGATTTCCGAGCGGTGCTCCTCAGCGGCTAGGCGGCCGACTTCGGGATCGCTGCCGGCACCCAGGCCACGGGTTAGCTGGCGGCCGATGTCCAGCTTCAGATCGGCATCACTCATCAAGAGCGCCTGGGCGTCGGTGTTGGTGGCGATGAATTCCACCCCACGGAGGCCGGCCTCAATCATGCGGTTGACGGCGTTGACGCCGCCACCGCCGACGCCGACCACCTTGATGACGGCGAAGTAGTTGCTTTGTGCCGGAACGGTCATGAAGTTCCTCACCCTCGACCAAAGGTTGAAACCGTTCCAACCTGCGAGTTCGCGCTAACGATACGGTTCACGGGTCCTGTTTGCAAGCACCGTGGACGCCGCAGTGACACCTGCCGGTCATGATCGGACGCTGGACCGGACCCCGCTGTCTACCACCTGTTCAAGACCCGACGGTCGGCGACTGGGGCACAGTCACGTCGATGGTGTGGGCTCCCCGCAACGAGGCATGGGCGATGATGGCGGCCACGTCCTCGTACTTGGCGGTGAGGTTGCTGACCGTGCCGAGCAGCACGACGAGGTGGGAGCTGAGGGCCAGCGAGACCGTGCCGTCAGCGGCCACGGTGATCGACACCACCTGGCCGACAAAGGCCGGAGGCAGCGTCCGGGTCACCGCAAGGCCTGGGTTGGCTGACGCAGCCCCTGTGGCCCCCACCGGGGCCGGCGGGACAGGGCCCGCGGGACCGCGGACGACGAGCACAGGCAGCACCGGGCGTGCCGGCGTAACGGCCAACGTCCGCCCGTTGCCGTCCAGGGTCGACCAGCTGGCCGCCGGTCCGCTCATGACCACCACGGGTACCCGCTCGATCACCTGGATGTTCACAGCATCAGGCCAGTGCATCGTGACCTTGGCCGAGGCGATGAACGGCAGCGACTCGACCCGGGTGGCGGTGGTGACGGGATCCACGTTGATCAGGGGTGGATGGTGGAGCAGACCGGCCGCCGCCATGATCGTCCGATCGGACGTGTTGGGGTGGACACCGGTGACGGTCAGTACTTTGGCCCCGAACCAAGGGGTGTAGAGCAGACCTACGCCTAGGGCCACCAGGGCGACCACTCCCAGGGCCACCGCCGACCGGCGCAACCGTTGCTGGGTCCGACTGCGCTCGACCGATTCGCGCCGCTCCCTGATCCTGGGGTTGATGGACTGGTGGCCGTCAGCCGGGCTCATGCGTCCGCTCCACGTATCGAGATGGACTCAGGTTCGGCGTCGAATCCGACCATCCGCACCTCGGTGGTCAGTTCCACTCCGAAGGCTGCAGCCACGTCGGCGCGCACCCGTTCCATCACACGGTGGACATCGTCGGCCGAGCCACCCCGATCGGCCTGGATGAAATTGGCGTGCTTCGGCGACACTTCGGCCGTGCCGATCCGCAGGCCCTTGCCGCCACAGGCGTCGATCAGGCGTCCCGCCGAGTCCCCGGGTGGGTTGGTGAACACTGATCCGGCATTGGTCCCGCCCGGTTGATTGGCCCGACGCCATCGCACGATCTCGTCGATGGTCGATCGGCCGGTCGCCGCGTCGCCCACCGCCAGGCGAAAGACGGCTTCGACCACTACCTGGCTGACGATAATTGAGGTGCAGCGGTAGCCGGCAGCCAGGTCCTCGACCGGATGGTCGGCAGCCAGGCCTGTCGCCAGGTCCACCAGCCGGTAGGCCTCCAGGGTGGTGACGGTGTCCGAACCGTGGCCTCCGGCGTTCATCCGCACGGCGCCTCCGACGGTGCCCGGCACCCCTACCGCCCACTCCAAGCCGGTCAGACCAGCGGAGGCCGTTCGCCGGGCCAGCGCAGGAAGGGCCTGCGCCCCGCCTACCCGCACCTCGGTCCCTTCGACGATCAGCCCTTGAAAACCGGCTCCGAGCACGACAACCAGGCCGGCGAACCCGGCGTCAGCGACGAGCATGTTGGAACCGTTGCCCACGACCAGGACGGGCACGTCGAGGCCGTCCAGGGCCCGGGCCACCTGCAGGAGTGCGTCCTCGTCGGCCGGCTCAACACCGAGCGCGGCGGTGCCACCGACCCGGTAGGTGGTCCGGCTGCCCAGAGGCGCATGGCGGGTGGCGGCGGCGCCCAGTCGCGCTGCCAGCTCGTCGAGGTCGGTGTTCCGACTCATCAGGGCCGTTTCACGGCTGCAGCGGCAGCCTTGGCTGCGGCTATGAGCTCGTCAGGAAGCGATGTCAGGTCCCCCGCTCCGAGGGTCAGACACAGGTCGCCAGGTCGGAGCAGGCCGCCGACTTCAGCTACCAAGTCGCTCCGGCTGAGCACATAGTGGATCTCGACGTCGGGCCGGGCCCGGCGCACGGCATCGGCCACCAGGCGGCCCGACACCCCTGGCACAGGTGCTTCCCCAGCTCCGTACACATCGGTCACGACGATCACGTCAGCGTCGTCGAACGCCCCTCCGAACGCCTCGCCGACTTCAGCTGTCCTTGAGTACCGGTGGGGTTGAAAGACAGCGACCACCCGGCCCCACGAACCGTTGCCGGCCGCGGCCAGGGCTGCGGCCACCTCGGTGGGCAGGTGGGCGTAGTCATCCACATAGGTGACCCCGCCGAGCTCGCCCCGGAACTCGAAGCGCCGGGCCACACCACCGAATCGGGCCAGCGCCTGCGCTGCGGCTTCCGGTGCGGCACCTGCCGCCAGGGCGGCCACCGTTGCCACGGCGGCATTCTTGGCATTGTGCAGTCCAGGTACGGCCACCGACAGATGGGCTAGCAGCGTCCGGTCCGGTCCGAGCAGATCGAACGCCACCGAACTGCGCCCGGTCGCTACCGCCGTCATGGCAAAGGCGGCGTCCTCTCCCAGCCCGACCAGGTCGGCCCCGGCGGCCCGACCGATCGTCCGGGCCACGGGGTCGTCGCTTCCCACCACCCGGCAGTGCGCCGAGCCCAGGAATTCGGCGAATGCCACCTGCACGGCCTCGAACGAGCCGTAGTGATCCAGATGGTCGGCCTCGACGTTGGTGACAATGGCGATGTCGGGTGCCAGATGGAGGAAGGTGCCGTCACTCTCGTCGGCCTCGACCACGATCCACTCGCCGGTGTCCCACACCGCGTTTGTCCCGATCTCGTTGACCTCGCCGCCGATCAGAAATGAAGGATGCAGACCGGCCTCGATGAGGATGAGCGAGAGCATCGATGCGGTGGTCGTCTTGCCATGGGTACCGGCCACGGCGATACACCGTTTGCGAGCGGCGATGCCGGCCAGGGTCTCTGCTCGGGTGAGAACGGGTAGGCCCAGGAGGCGGGCCTCGGCCATCTCGGGATTGGCATCCACAATGGCCGTTGAACGGGTGACAAGTCGTGCGTCGCCCACGTTGGCGCTCTGATGGCCGATAGCCACCCCGATGCCGAGCGACCGCAGCCGCTCGGTCACCCCGGACTCGCGCAGGTCGCTACCCGTCACCTGGTGTCCCATGGCGTGCAGCACGGTGGCGATGGCGCTCATTCCGGCGCCTCCGATGCCGACGATGTGGACACTGCGCAGCACCTGCGGGTCGCCGAGTCCGTGCCCCGAGGCGCGCTCGCCTGGGGCGGTCACGACGTACCTCCCGGTCGGGCATTGGCCTCGACCACCCGGGCCCCGGCCTCGGCTGCGTCAGGGCGCGCCACTCCCTTGGCCGCCACCCCCATCGTCTCCAGGCGATCGGGGTCGATCAGCAATTCCTCAACCACCCCAGCCAGTCCGGTAGGCGTGCACTCCTGATCGGGCAGGATCACTGCGGCCCCGACCTGTTCGAGGACCCGGGCGTTGGCCGTCTGATGGTCGCCAGGTGCGCCGGGCAGGGGAACCAGCACGGCCGGCACCCCGACGGCCGCCAACTCGGCCACGGTCATGGCCCCGGCCCGGCACACCATCAGGTCCGCGGCCGCATACACCAGCGGCATCCGCTCCTCGTAGGGCACACGGATGAGTTCGAGCCCGTCGGGACCCGGCCCGGTGTGGACGATGCGCTCGACGGTGGCGTCGACGGCGTAGGCCCCCCAGTCCCGCCGGCCGACGATGTGATAGAGCGCCCTGTCGCCACGACTGCTCCACCGTTCGGCCATGCCGTCCACTGCCCGGTTGATCTGGCGGGCGCCGAGCGACCCACCGAACACCACCACCATCTGGCGGTCGAGAGGCATCCCGAGTTCGGCCCGGGCCGCGTCGCGGGTGGTCGGCGTGCGATCCGTTGCACTGATGGCCGGGCGTACCGGCGTACCGGTCACTACAGCACGGGGCAGCGGGGTGCCCTCCCACCCGACGGCACTGGCCTTGGCGAACCGGCCGAGCAGGCGATTGGTCGCCCCGGGCACGGCGTCCACGTTGAGCAGCACGAGCGGCACCCGATGGACGAGAGCCCCGATCGCTCCGGCCAGGCTGGCGTAACCGCCGACGGCCACCACGACCCGGGGTCGAGCCCGGCCTACGACGGACACCGCCCGCGCCGCTGCCACCAGGAGCTCGCCGACCGAATGGAGATTGCGGGCCAGATCGCGGGGAGCCAGGCTGCGCACAATGCCCCGGCCGGGCAGGAGGGTCACCGGGAAACCCCGGTCGGCCAGGGTGGCCGCGTCCTGGCCGCGCTCGGATCCGACGAACTCGATGGTGGCCCGGTCGTGGCCCAGATCGACGAGTGCCTCGGCGATGGCCAGCCCCGGCTGGAGGTGCCCTGCGGTACCACCGCCGGCCACCAGTGCGTACCGGCGTTCACCAGCGCCGCCCCTATCGCCCCTGTTTCCCGGCGGGGTGGCGCTGCGCCCACCGGTCACGCCCGGACGAGTCGGCGCCGCCGGGCGGACGGGCGTCGGCTCGACCGCTCCTGCAGCGCGATGTTCATCAAGATGCCCATGGCGACCAGGGTGATCACCAGGGACGAGCCGCCGAAGGAGATGAAGGGCAGAGGGATGCCAGTCACCGGGAGCACGCCGATGACGGCGCCCATGTTGATGACAGCCTGGCTGGTGACCCAGGTGGTGATGCCGACGGCCATCAGACAGCCGAAGCGGTCGGGAGCTTGGCTGGCCGCCCGGAAGCCGTACCACGCTACGGCGAAGAAGAGGCCCATGATCACGACGGCACCTACGAGGCCGAGCTCCTCACCCACCACCGAGAAGATGAAATCGGTGTGGGCGTTGGGGAGCGTGCCCCACTTTTCGCGACCTCCGCCGAGGCCGAGCCCGAAGAGGTGGCCCGAGCCCAGGCCGATCAGCGATTGCCAGACTTGATAACCGGAACCCGACTGGTGGGCCCCAGGATTCACGAACGACAGGATCCGATCCCGTCGGTAGGTGCTTCCCATGGCGAACACGATGGCGATGGCCCCGAAGGAAAGCAGGACCTTGGTGAGCGGCCCGAGCGATACGCCGCTCATGAACAGGATGCCGAACGCCGTGCAGCTGAGCACCATGGCCGTACCCATATCGGGCTGCTTGATGATGAGGGCGGCCGACACCACCAGGACACCCACGACAGGAGCGATGACTTGCTTGGACGGGGCATCGCGGTCCATGCGCCTGATGACCACGTCGGCCGCGAACACCACGAGGGCCAGCTTCATCAGCTCCGAAGGCTGGAGGCGCAGGATGCCGAAGCCGATCCACCGGGACGAACCGCCAGCAGTCACGCCCAGGCCCGGAACCAGCACGGCGACCAGAAGGCCCACGGTGCCGAGCACTAACACCACACCGAATTTGCGCCACTTCCGGTAGTCGATGCGGGCGAAGATCAGCATCGCCCCGATCCCGACGATCATCCACAGGACCTGACGGAAGAAGATCGTCCATGGTGAGTGGTAGGTCATCAGCGAAACCACCGGCGACGCCGAGCCCACCATCACCAGTCCGGTGATGCAGAGCAGGGTGATGAGGATGCCCAGGACAGCGGCCGTGGGCGGACCAGACAACCGGCGCACCGGCACAGGGCCCTGGCGGGTACCGGCTGCGATGCGCTCCATTCCCCCAGCCTCGCCGATGCGCGCGCCCAGGTGGTGGAACCCTGTGCCCTCGGGCCGCGGACTCGAAGCTGAGGCCCAGGCCGTCGTCGGGGCGGGCCTGCGGGGGGATTGGCGGGTGGAATCACTCGATGCCATCCTCAGAGGTTCCCGACCGACAGGAAGTCGCCGTAGAAGATGCCGAGTCCGAGGGCGGCAAACAGTCCGGCCAGGATCCAGAACCGCACGATGACCGTGGTTTCGGGCCAGCCCAGCAGCTCGAAGTGGTGATGGACCGGGGCCATCAGGAACACCCGCCGGTGGAACACCCGGAAGCTGATCACTTGGATCACCACCGACAAGGTCTCGATCACGAACAACCCTCCGATGATGACCAGGAGCAGATCGAGATTCATCAGCAGGCACAGGGCGGCCAGGGCGGAGCCGAGCGAGAGGGATCCGGTGTCGCCCATGAAGATCTTGGCCGGAGCGGCATTCCACCACAGGAATCCGAGACACGCGCCGGCCAGGGCCACCGAGGCCAGGGCCAGGTCGAGGGCATCGGGCACGTGATAGATGGTGAAGTGCCGGAACTGCCAGTAGCCGATGATGGACAGGCAGGCGAAGCAGAACGTGGACGACCCGGCGGCCAAGCCGTCGAGTCCATCGGTCAAGTTAACGGCGTTGGCCGCAGCCGCGATGATGAGGGTGCCCCACACCACCCAGACTCCGGTTCCCATATGTAGGCCGATCGAGTCGTAGCGGGTGAACGACAAGGTGGTCGAGGCGTGGGCCCAGTAGACGGCCAGAAGGGAGAAGCTCACGCCGAGGGCCATCTGGGCCCCGAACTTGGCCCGCTTGTTGAGGCCGAGACTCCGGCGATGGCGTACCTTGATCCAGTCGTCGGCGAAGCCGACGAGGGCGGCACCGATGAGGGCGTACATCACGAGCATGCCCGACCTCGAGAAGGTCACTCCGGGAACGAGGTGGGCCGACAGGAAGCCGACCACGACCGCGGCCACAATGCAGATCCCCCCCATGGTCGGGGTCCCGGCTTTTGCGATGTGGACCTGGGGACCGTCCTCCCGGATCTGCTGGCCGATGTTGTTCTTGAGCAGCCACCTGATCAGGAACGGCGTTGTAAGCACGGCCACCCAAAGGGCGATTCCTCCCGAGGTCATGAGCGAGATCATCGTTCTCGTCCCCTCGACCACCCAGTGCCACCGAACCGTTCGTCCAGGGCCTCCGCAGCTTCGGCCCGGTCGTCGAACGGCACCGTCGTGGAACCGAAGGTCTGCGTGGTCTCATGGCCCTTTCCGGCCAGTAGCACCAGGTCGCCGGGCCGGGCTTCGTCCACGGCCAGCCGGATGGCGACAGCACGGTCAGGCTCGACGTGGAGTTCGGCCAGGCCGTCCATGCCGGCCCGCACCGCTTCGATGATGGCCAGCGGCTCTTCAGAACGGGGGTTGTCCGATGTCAGGACGACTACATCGGCCAATTCGGAGGCGACCTTGCCCATCTCCGGGCGTTTGCCCGGGTCACGGTCGCCTCCGCAACCGAAGACGCACACCACCCGCCCTCCACCGACCAGCGCTCTCGTCGCCCGCAAGGCCTCCGCCAGTCCCGCCGGGGTGTGGGCATAGTCGACCACCGCCGCCACCGGGGCCCCGGCGCCGACAATTTCCATCCGGCCCGGCACCACGGGGGCGGCGTCCAAGCCAGCCACCACGTGGTCCTCCTCGACCCCCATGGCGGTGGCCACAGCGGCTGCCACCAGGGCATTGTCGACATTGAAGCGACCCGAGAGCGGAAGTTCGACCGTGTGGCCCCGCCACGAGAAACGCGACGACCCGATCATCAACTGAACTCCAGTCGCCTCATCTCGTCGGACGGGCGTCCGGCGATTCGGATCGATCCGATCGAGCAAGCGCGCCCCCCACGGGTCGTCAGCGAACACCACAGCGTGGCGGCATCGCTCGGGGGTGAAGAGCGCCGCCTTGGCGTCGAAGTACGCGTCCATCGTCCCATGGTGGTCAAGGTGATCTCGGCTCAGATTGGTGAAGGCGGCCACCTCGAACTGGATGGCGTCCACCCGGTGTTGGGTAATAGCGTGGGAGGAGACCTCCATAACGACCGCACTGGTGTTGCCGGCCACATACTCGGCCAGGTACTGCTGGAGGTCGGGCGCCTCGGGGGTCGTCCGAGTCCCGCCCAACGTGCCGATCACGGCAGCGTTCCGGCCGGCGGCCGCCAGGATCGACCACACCAACTGGGTCACAGTCGTCTTGCCATTGGTGCCGGTCACTCCCACCGTCTCCAACGCCCGGTCTGGATGACCCCAGAATGCGGCAGCCGCTTGGGCCATGGCCGGACGCACGCCACCGGCCGGAACCTGGATCTGGGTTACCGCCAGGCCCACTCTGCGTTCGCACAACAACGAGGCCGCCCCGCGCTTAACTGCATCGGCGGCGTGGAGATGGCCGTCGGTGTGCTCGCCGGGTACACAACAGAACAAGGCGCCCTTGACCACCTGGCGGCTGTCCAAGACCACTGCGGTGACCGGCGTGGCCGTCGGGTCGCCAAGGACGTCGATGACGGGTACACCGGCCAAGAGGGCGGCCACGGTCACCACGTTGGCACTCGCCGGTTTAGTTGGATCGTGAAGGAGCGCGCAGGGCTGTCTGGGCCCACTTAAGGGCCTTCCGTGGCCGCTCCGGCCGGCACGGTCACGCTTCCAGTTCCGCCCACGGCCGTCCTCGAGGCCGCCGTGGTGGCGGCGGTGGTTGTAGGGATGCCGAAGTGGTGGAGGGCGTACGCCATGATCGTGGAGAATACGGGAGCGCACACCGCCCCACCGTAGATCGGTGTGGGCCGGTCGAGGACGACGATGGCAGACAGCACCGGGTGCTGGGCCGGAGCGAATCCGGCGAACGAACCGATGTAGGCACCTGGGATGTAGCCCAGGTGGTCCGGGCTGGGGATCTGGGCCGTGCCCGTCTTGCCAGCCACGGTGTATCCGTCGACGGCGGCACTTGTGCCGGTGCCGGTGGAGACCACCTGCTCGAGCATGGCGGTCAGCGACGAGTTGGTGGTGGGGTCGATGACCCGGTGGGTCGCGGAGGCACTGGCGGCATGCACAGCGCCTTTTGCGTCGACCGAGGCCCGGATGAGCCGGGGCGAGACGAAGACTCCACCGTTAGCCACTGAGTTATATGCGTCGAGGACCTGCTGGGCAGTGACTGCGTCGTCCTGGCCGATCGGGGTCGACCCGATCGATGTTCCCGTCCACCGGGACGCGCCCGGGACCAAGCCCTGCGACTCCCCCGGAATCCCGAGTCCGGTCATCTTGCCGAAGCCCAAATTGACGATCTGGCCGAGCAGGCGGGACTCGCCGAGCCCCTGGGCGATCTCGATGGTCCCGATATTCGAGGACTGGGCCAGGATCTGGGTGGCTGTCATGGCCATGGTGCCGTGCTGCTCGGCGTCGTGGAAGGTGTACTTACCCATCGGCAGGGCTGCCGGCACGGAGAGCGTCGTGCTCGGGGTGATCACGCTGTCGGCCAGGGCAGCAGAGAACGTCACAAGTTTGAAGACGGAGCCCGGCTCGTACACCTGGGTGACAGCAGAATTGGACAGCGACTCAGACACCCCAGAAGGCAGGGTGTCTGACTGGGCGACCAAGGTGGCGCCGGAAGTATTCGGGGTTGCCGCCACCTTCGCCGTCAGGGTGGGTTGCGCCGTAGTGGCGGGCACCGTCACCTTGCCGGCCGTCAAGTTGGCCATGGCCAGGATGTCGCCCGTCTTCACATCCATGACTACCGCCGTGCCGCCCGTGGCGTGGGAGGCCACGATCTCGGCGGCCAGAGCCTGCTCGGCCACGTACTGCACCGACTCGTCGAGCGTGAGTTCGAGTCCCGTGCCCGGTTCGGACGGGATCGACTTGTTCGGGCTCGGCAGCGCCACGCCGTTGGGTGAGGTCATCACATCGGTGGTTCCGGCTTTGCCGGCCAATGTCGTCTGGAACTGGTATTCCGCACCCGAGGTGCCATTGCCGTCCCATCCCACGGTGCCCACCACCGGCTGAGCCAGCAATCCGACGGGCACGACCCGTTGCGACTCGGGTACGAGATTGATCCCGTTGATCGTCAGTTTTGTGATGGCGGCGGCCACATGGTCCGGTACGCGGTGGGCCAGGTAGACGAAGCCGGATTGCTGAGTCAGCTTGGCCCGGAGCGTGTCCGTGGCCATGCCGAGCAGAGGTGAAAGCGCGTTGGCGACCGCCGCCGGATTCTTGATGATCTGCGGGTCCGCCACCACTGTCTGGCGGGTCACCGTTTCGGCCAGTACCTCGCCGTTGCGGTCGTAGATGCCTCCACGCACCGGCGGGACGGCGACTGAACGGGTCAGTTGGGCCTGGGAGAGGGCGGCGTAGTGTCGATGCCCGAACTCCTGGACCTGGACGAGGCGGAACGCCATCACCAAGAAGACACCGACCAGCAGCAGCCGCATGGCCCGGGTGCGTCGATTGAGGAGGACGGAGGGACTCACCGGTTGGTGAGCGACTTGCTCGATGCAGGGGTCGTCAACACGGTACCGCTGGCCGCTGGCTTGGCCGCAGTGACGGCCGAACCGCTCGGTGTCTTGGGAATCGCCGCAGTCACGGCGTGGGTGGCCACCGGCGTTGCGACTACCGGTAGAGGTGATGTGTCCGGCACGGACAGCGGGACGTTCAGCGGGACCTGGGGCAGGTTGACGACCTGAGCCGGCGCGATCAGCCCGTGGTTGATCCCTTGGGCCACGACTCGGTCAGGGGCGGCCAGCTGCGCCACGTCTGACTGCGCTGATTTCTGGATGGTGAGCTGATCGTTGATGTTGGACTGGATGGCGGCCATGCGGATCTGCCCCTGGGCCACCATGGCGTCTGCCACCACCACTGCCAGCAGGCTTCCTACCACCATGGAGACACCCAGCCACACGTGACCACGTCGCGAGAGGCCCCTCCGAGCGGACCGACGAGGCTCGGGCTCGAAGACCCGGAGCGGGGGTCGGCGGGGGGCGGTACGGGGCTGAGGTGCCCCAGCCGTCCGGCGGGCGGCCGCTGTGGCTGGGGCCGGGGGTGCCATCAGGCCACCTCACCGCTAGTGGATGCTGCATGGGCGACCGACAGGCGTTCGACCACCCGCAGCCGAGCGGCCTCTGAGCGGCGGTTGCGGGCAACTTCCTCGTCGGTGGGCTTGCGCGAACCACGGTGGACCAGGCGAAACTGGGGATCAGCTCCACAGACGCAGGGCAGACCCGGCGGACAGTGGCAGTCGTCAGTGGAGGCGCTGACGAACGTGGCCTTGACCAGACGGTCCTCACCCGAGTGGTACGAGATGACCACGCAACGACCACCCGGACGGAGGAGGCCGAGGGCCGCGTCGAGCCCGGTCTTCAGCTGGTCGAGCTCCTCGTTGACGGCGATACGGATGGCCTGGAAGACCCGCCGTGCCGGATGTCCGCCGGTACGTCGGGTGGCGGCCGGAATGGCGTCGCGGACCACGTCGGCAAGTTGGCCGGTGGTGGTGATCGGTCGAGCGTCAATGACGGCCCTAGCGATCCGGCGGGCGAACCGTGTCTCCCCATTGTCGGCGAAGAGCTCGACCAGGGTGTCCTCATCGGATCCGTTGACGACGTCGGCTCCGGTGCGGCCGACTGTCGGGTCCATGCGCATATCGAGCGGTGCATCGCGGCGGTACGAAAAACCGCGTTCGGCTACATCGAGCTGAGGCGAACTGACGCCGAGATCGAAAAGGACACCGGTCAGGCCCCGCTGGCCATCGGGCGTGCCGAGCTCGTTCTGGAGGCGGTCCACGACATCGCCGAGCGAGTCGAACCGGGCCCGGCGGATGAACGCACGGCGGCCGAAGACAGCGAGCTCGCCGGTGGCTGCGGCCACGGCGATCGGATCGCGGTCGATGCCGAGAAGCGTGATTCCGGGGTGAGCCTCGAGCAGACGACGGGCGTGACCGGCACCGCCTACCGTGGCATCGAGAAGCAGACCGGAGGGCACCTGGCCGAGGAGATCGGTGACCTCGGTCGCCATCACTGACTCATGGGGGAAGGCCTGGTTCATCCGCAGCCCCTCGACCGGCACGTGTCGTGCGGGTGGAGTGCCGCCACGGTCCGACTGGGAAAAGGCGGAGGAGGATTCTCCCAGCTCTCCGATCGAGGGACTGCGCATGGGCCAGACACGTTCGATGTGGACATCGTGGCGGGCCACCGCGGCCTGGCCCGACTGGAGAGGTGTGAGTCGAGGCAGCGAGGCGGGATGGCCCACCCGCTCGGCCAACTCGGCGGCCGACAGGGCGAGAGAAGACGTGGTGATCCGTCGCACGGCGACAGACTCGTCGGCGGAGCAGTCGCTAGTGCCGGATCCGTCGAGCGTGGTCGAGGCGACGGGAACCACGACCTGATCAGTGAGGGTATCGGTGACGGGATCGGTGACGGCGGTAAGCACGGCGATGACCCGACGAGGGCGTCGGGTACCCGTGGAGCGGCGCTCGGGGTCGGATGTGCCGTGACGTACGAGGTGGAGGCGCATCGTGTCACTCAGCCGTCGTCGCCCATGGTCAGGCGAACTTCCTCGGGGAGGACCTTCTCGTCCCATGTCTGCCGGTCCCACAACTCCACCCGGTCGATCGCTCCGAGCACCAGCACCTCGTCCGCCAGGTGCGCATACTGGCGGAGCCGTAAGGGAATTGCCATCCGACCTTGCTTGTCGATCTCCAACTCGTGGGATGTGGACGCCCACAGGCGAACCAGGTTGCGGTCGCTTCGGCTGACGGTCGACCGCTCCACCATGGCGTCCATCTGCAGCTCGAAATGCTCTGGAGTCCACAGCGACAGGCAGCCGTCCTGCTCGGGAGCCAGATACCCACCGAGCTCGAAATGGGTACGGAACTTTGCCGGCAGGATCACCCTTCCCTTGTCGTCGAGCGAGTGCTCGTGTCTGCCGAAGAACCGTGCCACTGGACTTTGCTCCCACAACGCTCCCCGTGGTGCCCGGTACCCGATTGCTTCGGATTCCTCCCTTTCACACCACTTCGCTCCACCCTAAACCCCTCACCCCCACCCGTCAACCACTCTGAGGCAACTTTTCTCCGGAAATTCCCAGGTCGCCAAGGCTAAAGATCGGCGACGTGGCTGGCGGCGCGATCCGGCTCGATGGAGGGCCTGTTGTTCCAGATCGTGGTCCGTCACCGAGGGATGCTGCCGCCATCGGACCGTTCAGTCCGGAGGTAGTTACACCCCATCCCTTGGCGTTGCTGGAGATCTGCCTAGAGGCACCTTCAGGATCGGCCCAGGGCGGGACGCACGCCAAAGGGTCGGACGTGTGCCGAGGGAGATGTGGGGCAATTTGGAGGAAAAGCCCGCCCGGAGCGATACCAAGGGGTGACAAGGTGGCGCCGGACGGAGAGCGCCGATCGACCCGTCGCTAGGCCAGCGAGTCGAAGAAGGCGGCGACCACATCGGTGCCGCTGGGCGACCTCCCACCCTGGGCGATCACTTCGTCGGCCACCCCGGTGACCGCACCGGCCAGCTCCTCGACCGCTTGTGCCCGCTGCCCCGTCGGCAGATCGAGCATCTCAACCAGGAGTGTGGGGTCCCAATGCTGTACGCAGGCCGTGTGGAACCACGCCCCCGACCGGTTCCGGCGTTGCGCTAGTCCGACCAACTTGCGGCCCCCGATACTCACCTCGCCAGCGCCGATCCCCCCGAAGCAGACGAGCGACGACCATCGGGTGCAGGCACCGGGACCGGACCCCTCAACCTCCAGACCAACGAGGCCGAAGCGGCCGAGGGCAGCAGCCCAAGCGGCACCGACCCATCCGAAAGCAACGGTCACATCGGAGCTCCACTGCGCGTCATCTACAGGCAACCAGAGGTCGACCCATACCGGGTCGTCCGGCGTCACCAGCACGGCGCCCCCGCCCGACCGGCGGCGGACCACGTCGATGCCGGCCGCCTGCGCTGCTTCGGCGTCGACTACGTCGCTCGACTGCGTCGAGCCGAGCACGATGGACGGTCGGGTCGGGAGGCAGACGGCCAACCGCCTCACCCTCGGGTCCTGTTCTGCGGCGGGCCAGGATGCATGCAGCTCAGCCGGGGCCGCCATCCGTTCGTCGACTAACCACTCCCCCGGCACCTGCCCAGTCTGACACCGGCTGTCCGAACGTCAGGCAGTCATCCGTCCACCGGCGAGGGCACCGGGACCGAGGTAGTCGATCCAGTCATCGCTCGTGCTGCCGCACAGGGCGAGCAATTGGACCCGATGACGCGGCGCCACCGGTGTGGAGCGGAGGACCATACCCGCCTCGTGGGGCAGCCGGTCCTCCTTGCCGGTATTACATGGTCGGCACGCCGCCACGACGTTCTCCCATGTATGAGGACCGCCCTTGCTACGGGGGATGACGTGGTCGAGGTTCTCAGCCGACGCCCCGCAGTACTGACATCTCCCACCGTCCCGCGCGAACACCGTCCGGCGGTTGACCGCTACCCGGTAGTTATAGGGAACCTTGACGTAGCGGACGAGGCGGACGACGGACGGCTCGGGCACACTCACCCGCTCGGCCCGGAACACCCGTTCGGTGGCGTGGATCAATTCGGCTTTGGTATCGAGCACCAGGAGGACGGCCCGTCGGGACGACACGATGCCGAGCGGCTCGAAGGAGGCGTTCAGAACCAGGGCCCGCCGGGACGGTGACATCGGCGACCGCACGGGCGGCGGCCGGACCTCGTCGGTCGGGGCGCCAGATGATGTTCGGGCGGTACGTGACACCGGTCGTTTCAACAGTATCCCTACCTGTGGCCGCCGGCCGGTGGGTGGCCCGATGCCGCGGTGGCCCGGGACCACTCCAAGTACGAAATCACGTCGGCTCGTTGCGGCACCGCCTCGGGGCGCCCGTAGGCAGTGACCATGCGGAACTCCCAGAGCCGTCGGTCGGGCAGCGGCAGATAGGGCGGGGTCCGCCACCACAGTTGGGGAGCTAGTCGACGGAGCGCTCCGAGTGCGGTCCACCACAGGTCAGGACGTCGGACGACGGCTCCAGTCATGGCGACAATGTCCCGAGCCGAGTAGGCACTCGTTCGAGAGATGGTCATCGACTGCTTCCCAAGAACCCGTGGTGGCGGGCTACAGCCGCAGCGCCGACCAGCGGCCCGTCGGCGCCGAGTCCGGCGGATTCGATAACTGTGGAGCGGGCGAAGTCGAGGCCGCAGCGCAACTCGAGCTCGATCTGGGCGGCCACGAAGAACTCGGTGCCGAACCCCAGCGCAACGGAGCCTGCCACCACGGCCAGCTGGAGGTCGAGCAAATTGGCCACCGAGGCCACTGCTCGTCCGACCAGGGTTCCGCAGCGACATCGAGTGGCGATATCGGCTTCGGCCGCCGGTCGACCGGTCACCGCGGCGATGGCCGTACCTGACACCTCAGCTTCGAGACAGCCCCGACCGCCGCACACGCATGGACGGCCGTTCGGTTCGACCACCACATGGCCAATGTGCCCGGCGTTCCCTCCCGTGCCCTCGAGCAGTCGACCGTCGAGCACGATGCCCCCGCCGACTCCGGTCGAGACCACCATGGCCAGATAGTCGGAGCACCCCTGAGCCGCACCCTTCCAACCTTCGCCCAGGGCCAAGGCTTTGGCGTCGTTGTCGACAACCACGGGAAGTCCAATCAGGTCGGCAAGGCGATCCCGCAGTGGAAAGGCGCGCCAGCCGCTGATGTTGAGCGGACTGACCGTCGTGCCCCCGGCGGTCATGGGTCCGCCGCAGCCGACCCCGCACGCCACCGGGCGGCTCACCGCCCGGTCGAGCAACCCGGTCACGATCGAGGCGAGCGCGCCGAACACGACGTCGGGATCGGTTGAGGTCGGCGTCGGCGTACGGACCCGGTCGAGGATCTGACCATCGGCGCTGACGA